>VEPF01000115.1:0-4224 GCA_012027055.1 Gemmatimonadota bacterium
GGCCAGGAAAGCCGCGGCCAGCGTCATCGCCAGCCCGGCGGCCCCGCGGCCGCGCGTGCGCATCAGAGCCATAGCTGCCGCTCCGTGTAGAGGGCGTACTGCGTCGGGGTCTCCCACACTTTCACGAAGATGAGCGCTTCCGCCATCGCCGCCGGGAGCTTCTGCTTCAGCTCGCCGTGGAACCAGCGCGCCTGCTCTTCCGCGGACGGCTCGATGCGGTCGAAGGGCGGCAGCTCGTTGAGGTTCTGGTGATCCAGGTATTCCGCCAGCGCGCGCAGCTCCCGTTTGACCGCCACGAAGTCGAACGAGATCCCGGCTTCATCCAGCCGGTCCGTGCCGAGCGCCACCTCCACCACGTACCGGTGGCCGTGCATCCGCTCGCATTTCCCGTGGTAGTGCCGCAGGTAGTGCGCGCTGTCGTAGTGGGCCTGCACCGTGACGACGAACATTTCTTCAGTTCCGGTCGAGGATGATGTTGCGCACCGCGGTGTCCGGCGCGCGGGTGATGGCGAACAGGACGGCGTCGGCGACGGCTCCGGGCCGCAGCATGCCCGCCCTCGCCGGCACCGCCGGGCTCCGGGGATCGATGCCATCCCACAGACCCGTATCAGTGGCGGCTGCCTCTATCAGCGTGGCCCGGACGCCCGTGCCCTGCAGCTCCAGGTCGAGCACGGCATGCAGCCCGCGCAGCCCGAACTTGGACGCGGCATACGCCCCGTTCCCGGGCAGCGCCAGCCGCCCAGCCCGGGAACCGATGCTCACGAAATGGCCCGCGCCGCGCGCCAGCATCGACGGCAGGAAGGCGCTCACCAGCAGGAATGCCCCCCGCAGGTTCACGGCCAGCATGCGGTCGAAGCTCTTCAGGCTGGTCTCCAGCAGCGGTGCCAGCTCGAACGCGCCCGCCGCGTGCACCACCACATCCACGGCCGCGAACTGGTCGTGCACCGCCGCCGCCAGCGAGGCCACGTCCGATTCCAGCGCCACGTTCGCCGCGAAGGCGTGCGCGCCCAGCTCCCGCGCGGCCGCTTCGGTCGCCGCCCGGTCCCGCGCCACCACCAGCACGGTGGCGCCCGCCTGCACCAGCCGCTCCGCCACGGCGCGCCCGATCCCGCGCGTGCCGCCGCTCACCACCGCCACCCGCCCTGCCAGCGTGCGCTCGCTCATGCCCGGTCAGCTCAGGATGCTGGTGGTCATGCAGAGCCGCAGGAATTCCTCGCGCGTGCGCAGGTCTTCCAGGAAGACCCCCTGCATGGCACTGGTGATGGTCTTCGAGTTCTGCTTCTCCACGCCCCGCATCATCATGCACAGGTGGTACGCCTCACAGACCACGCCCACTCCCTCCGGCTGCAGGATGTCGTGGAGCGCATCCGCGATCTGGGCCGTGAGCCGCTCCTGCACCTGCAGCCGGCGGGCGAATACCTCCACCAGCCGCGGCAGCTTCGACAGCCCTACGATCCGTCCGTTCGGGATGTAGGCCACGTGCACCTTGCCGAAGAACGGCAGCATGTGATGCTCGCACATCGAATACATCTCGATGTCCTTCACCAGCACCATGTGATGGTGCTCCTCGTCGAACACCGCGTCCCCGATCGCAGCCCGCGGATCCATCCGGTAGCCCCGCGTCAGCCACTGCAGGCTGGACTCCACCCGCTCCGGCGTCTTCCGCAACCCGGGACGCTCCGGGTCCTCGCCCAGCTGCCGCAGCAGCTCCGCCACCAGCTCCCGCATCGGGACGTCCGCCCGCCCGGCTTCTCCGGTCATGCCTGGTCTCCTGTGTACTCGACGTAGTTGCGCGGCGTCTCCCACAGCTGCAGCCGCACCAGCTGTACCTCCGCCGGCAGCACCGCGGCGATCCGGCGCCAGATGGCCACCACCAGGTTCTCCGTTGTGGGATTGACGCCGCTGAACCAGGGCACGTCCAGGTTCAGGTTGGCATGGTCCACGTCCGCGATGACCTCGGCTTCGACCAGCTCCCGCAGCCGCTTGAGGTCGAACACGAACCCGGTCTCCGGGTCGACCGGCCCGGCCACGGTCACGTCCAGCTCGTAGTTGTGCCCGTGCCAGTTGGGATTCGCGCACTGGCCGAACACCGCGGCGTTCCTCGCCGCATCCCAATCCGCCCGCCCCAGCCGGTGCGCCGCCGCGAAATGCAGCCGCCGTGTCACTCTCACGATCGCCATGCGCTCCCTCCGGTTCGCCACAGCCTCATTCTAGTGGCGCCCTCCCGGGGCCGGCAAAGCGGGCGCGGGTCCCGGCGCCGTCTCACCCGCCGGGGTCGGGGGCCCCGAAAAGAATCGACCCGCCCCGAAATCGGGGCGGGTCGATCGGTCAGGCGTACCGAAGGTGTTTTTTGGAGCCCAGTCGAGATCGACTGGTTGCCTCCCCGTGCGCTTCGCCGTCCTCTTGCGAGGCATGACGTCCGGCCCGGGAGCCGGCTCCATCGGGTGTTGCTGTAGGCCCAAAAAATGAAGCCTTCGATACGCCCTTGAACTCGCCGGCAATCTAACCGCAAACGCTTGTGCGGTCAACGATTCCGGCCGTACTACGGCACGATCTCGGGCGCGGTCTGATACATCACCTGCACCGTCGCCTGGTCCCGCCGCGACGGCAACGTCACCGACAGCTCGCCGTCGTACATGAGATCACGAGGCTCATCGGAGTGGCGGGCAATGCCCAGGACGTGACCCAGCTCGTGGGTCACCAGCACCGGCACGCGGCCGGGGATGGTGAGCTGCGAGGGCAGGATGGTGACCACCATCTTCACACGGCTCATGCCGCCTGCGGCCAGCGGGAAGGCCTGCAGCCGGTCCCGGCCGGAGTTCAGGCAGAAGGTAGTGACCGCGCGCGTACCGCCGGGCGGACACTGCGAGAGGTCCACCGGCGAGGCCTCGCCGGACCAGCGGAGCAGCACGTCGGCGGCTGCCAGCTCGGCGGTCGCGGCCAGGCGGTACTCGCCGAAGAGCGCGGACCGATTCCAGGCCGCGGGCCCCTGCGCCAGCGCGCTCGCCAGCGCACCGGCCTGCCCGTCAACAGTCCCCCCGGCCACGTAGATGCGCACGGTGTTCCCGGACGGCCAGTGCAGGACCCGGGGCGGCGTGGTGGCCAGCCGGAACTCGTAGACATCGGCACTGGGGCGCGGCGGCAGCGCGGCGCTGTCGCACGCCGCCAGCAGCACGAGCAACGCGCCGGCCAGACGACGCGCGCTCACCGGGCACCTCCCGGCACCACGCCCAGCTGCAGACCGTAGCGGAACACGCCCCCACCGCTGCCCCCGGCGGCGCGCAGCAGCGGACTGCCGAAGCGGTGCACGTCCGCGAGCGCGCGTACGGTGAGCGCGTGTCCCGACCACGGCCAGCGCCCGCCGGCCGCCAGCCGCACCAGCGGCGCCAGGTCCGCGCCGTCTGCGAACAGGCCGCGCGCCGCGCTGCGGTAGCGGATCATGCCCACACCGCCCCCCACCACGAGCGGCCCTCGCGCCGCGAACTCGAGCCCCAGCAGCGCGTGCAGCACCGTCATCCGCTGCACATCCCGCGTACCGGCGTCATCTGTCGCCTGCAGTGTGGCCGGCTGCCAGCCCAGCAGCCCGTCCAGGGCCACGCGCGGACCGAGCGGCAGGGTTGCACCCGCCTCCAGCTCGGGAGCGAGCGCCGCCCGCGCCCGGGGGGCACTCCCCAGTCCCGGGAAGCGCGCCTTGAGCGCGGGCGTGGCGAGCAGATCTTCCACCAGGGTACTGGAGGCGAGCAGGCCGGCGCGGAGATCCAGCCGGGGCTGCTGTGCCGCGGCAGGGAGAACCAGCAGCAGGGAGAGACAAAAAGACGAAGCGGCCACCACCATTGGTGACCGCCCGTCTGTGTCGCGGCGGTCTCCCCGGAGTCGTACCCGCTCGCCGCGACTGACCGTGTTGTGCCCGCCCCTATCGCAGGAACGCTGCCACATCAGACGCGGAATACCAAGTGCCTTTTCCACAATCACTTGCACGATTGTGCCCGAAGCCGGACCGGCGTCCGGGCAGGAAATCTTTGCGCGCTCGCCGCCCCTTGTTGCACCCTCGCGCACTGGCCGGGTCCCCAGACCCCCAGCCCGCCGCATGGGAATACGCCGCTGCCGCCCATCACGCAACCGCCAGAGCCAGCGATCCGCGGTCCGCGCCGGGCCGGCAGGCCGCCATGCCGACCGCGCAGCGCCAGCCAGGCGCTTCCCGCCCGGAATGAAAAGAGCGCGGGG
>VEPF01000115.1:4234-14466 GCA_012027055.1 Gemmatimonadota bacterium
TAGGGATACTGCTTACTTGGCGACCGGGGCGGTCGTGTCGACGGCCGGGGCGGTCGTGTCGACGGCCATCGTGTCCGCCGGCATCGGGGCCGGAGCGACTTCCTGCACCGTCGTCGTGTCGACGGCCGTCTCGTCGGCCGTTTCGCCACCCTTGCACGCACCAAGAACCACCAGCGAGGAAACCGCCAGCACGGTCAGCAGCGACTTCATCATACCCCACCTCCGATGAGGGTTTGTTGACGTAGTTGGACCTGCGCCATCTGGCCTCAGTCCAAGCGCCTGTCGTCGCTCTACGACAGGAGCCACTCCCACTTGGGGGAGGCATACAGCCAACGATTATGGCGGAAGTCGAAACCGGAGTCAAGAAGAACGCGCCCGCGAACGCCCGGGAAACGAGCCCCGGTCGGGCGCGCGCGCGGTCCTGCTCAGGCGGCCGTCTGGGCGCAGCCGGCGGCGGCCGCGGCGGCGTCCAGCATGCGGCGCCGGGCGGCGTAGCGCAGCTTGGACCGGGCCTCGCCGAGCGGCAGCCACACGAACTCGCTGGCCTCGTGGGCGGAGAGCCGGATGTCGGTGTGGCTGGCTTCCGCCAGGAAGTAGGTGACGGCCTTGCGCACGAAGACCCGGTCCTCCTCCTTGCCGGAAGTGAACCGATAGTCCTCCTTGTGCTCGAAGCCTTCCACGATCCGGACCTGCTCGCGGCTGAGTCCGGTCTCCTCCTCCAGTTCGCGGATGGCGGCCTGGATCAGCGTCTCACCCTCGTCCACGCCGCCTTTCGGGAACTCCCAGAGCGGACGCTTGGTCAGCTTCGACAGGAGCAGCAGGAAACGGCAGCCGTCGTCATCGCGGTGGAACACGATGACGCCGGCGGATACGTCGCGACGATAGCGCATCAGGTACGTCCCTGACTCGGGTACTCGGCGGGCGCCGAACCTAGCCGGGACTCCGGTACAGGTCAAGGAAGCCTGGGGCCGGGGAAGGTGGCCGAGCCCCCCGAAGGTCAGCGGGCGTGCGGCGCCGTCACCGGGGTCGGCGCTCAGAACAGCGTCTGCCGCAGGCCGCCCTCGCTTTCCCAGGCATCGAAGACCTCCGCGCCGGGCACGCCCCAGGCCGCTCCCGCCGTCCGGATCCGCTGCTCCACCCACTGCTCGCCCGGCCAGCCGATGCCGGCGCGGTAGAACGCGGCCAGCCGCATGAGCAGGTCGTGGTGGGCGCTCACTTCCACCGCGGCCGCGGGCAGCTGCGAGTGCGGCTCGCGCAGCGTGAACACCGGGGCCGGCAGCCGGTGCGGGGGCAGGGGCGCCACCACGCGGGTGATGCGCGCCAGGGCAATGGCGTTACGCACGATCTGGCCGGTGGCCTGGTGGTCGGGGTGGCGCGGGCCGCGCCGCCACGCGTCGCCCCAGGTGATCACCGCGTCCGGCCGGATCGCGGCGATCTCGCGCGCGACCCGGTAGTTGGCCTCGGCCGAAACCTCGACCCGGGTGTCCGGGAAATCGAGCAGCCGCACTTCGGCCCCCAGCATGCGCCCGGCTGCGTGCGCCTGCTCGCTGCGCAGCTCCGCCACCCGCTCGGCACCTACCGGCCCGAGCGCCTCGGTCATCTCGCCGCGCGTCAGGAACAGCACCACTACGCGCGCACCGACCGCCACGTGCACCGCGATGGTACCGGCGCACCCCATCTCGTCATCCGGATGGCTGAGCGCCACCAGCAGCGTCTTTCCCGCCTGCATCTGCTCCCCCTCCCGGTTCCCCACCGCGTTCCTGCGCCCGGGACCGGCCCGACATTATGGTGCCCCCGATAAGGTAACGACAGGCGCGCTCCGCCCGTGCGCGGCCGCGGCCGGACCCTTGCGCCGGACCCCGGGTAATCATGCTGCGGCCGCCCCGGAGCGGACCGTGGCTATCCGGAGGACACGTGCAAGAACTGCCCGCACCCACGCCGCCGCACGAAGTAGTGCAGGTGCTGTCGGCGCTCTCGGACGTGAACCGCTACCGCATCGTCGAGCTGCTGGCGGACGGTGTCCCCGAGCTCACCTGTGGCGGCATCTGTAACGCGCTCGGTCTCTCTCCCTCCCTGGTATCCCATCACCTCTCCGTGCTCGAGACCGCGGGCGTCATCGACCGGCGCAAGGACGGTCTCTGGACGCTGAACCGGCTGCGCCGCGATGAGCTGGCGCGGCGTCTTGCGGGACTCCAGCGGATCATCTATACCAACGGTCACCCGCACGCCGCGAGCAGCGTCCTGCCCTTGATCTAGGGGTCCCGGACCCGCGTGCGGTCCAGCCCACTTGGCAGCGGAGTACCAGCGATGGCAGCCGAAACGAGCGCGCGCCGGGGCGCACCCGTACCCACCGGGCACCCGCCGCCGGCCGTACTGCCGGACCCGGTTGCCGCGGCAACGTAGGCCGGCAGTCGCCAACCCGAATCGCGCACCCGGAGGCCCGTACCCATCATGACGGTTCGCACCATCGAGACCCCGGCCGACGCGGCCGCGCCGCGCTCGCGCCTGCCCGGGACGACGACCCAGATCCTGATCGGGCTGGTCGTGGGCGTGCTCATCGGATACCTGTGGCCGTCATCGACCGATGCCGCGGGCGCGCACGTGGTCGGCTTTGCCGAGAGCATCAAGCCGATCGCCGACACGTTCCTGCGGATGATCAAGATGATCATCGCGCCCCTGCTGTTCTCGACGCTCGTGGTCGGCATCGCCGGCACCGGCGATCTGAAGGCGATGGGGCGCATCGGGCTGAAGGCGATCATCTACTTCGAGCTGGCCACCACCATCGCGCTGTTCCTCGGCCTGGGGCTGGTCAACGTGTTCAAGCCGGGGGTGGGCGTGCACGTGACGGTGTCGCAGAGCATCGACGCCATTGCCGCCACCAAGCCGCTCACGGGCTGGCAGCTGCTCACGCATCTCTTCCCGACCTCGGTGATCCAGGCCATGGCCGAGGGCGAGATCCTCCAGCTGGTGGTCTTCTCGATCTTCTTCGGGATGGCGGTGGCGGCGGTCGGCAAGAAGGGCCAGCCGATCGTGGACGTGCTGGAAGCGGTCGCGCAGACAATGTTCAAGTTCACCGGCTACGTGATGCGCTTCGCGCCCTTCGGCGTGCTGGCCGCGATCGCGGCCACCGTGGGCAAGAAGGGGCTCGCCATCCTGTTCACGCTGGGCAAGCTGGTGCTGCTGATGTACGGCGGGCTGATCGTCTTCGCCGTCCTGGTGCTGGGAGTCGTGTCGCTGCTCATCCGGGTACCGTTCCTCACGTTCCTGAAGGCCATCCGCGAGCCCTTCCTGATCGCGTTCACCACCGCCAGCAGCGAGGCCGCGCTGCCCAAGGCGCTCGAGGTGATGGAGCGGTTCGGGTGCCCGAAGAACATCGTCGGCTTCGTGCTGCCGACCGGCTACAGCTTCAACCTCGACGGCACCACGCTCTACCTGTCGCTCGCGAGCGTGTTCGTGGCGCAGCAGTTCGGGGTGGAGATGAACGCCGGCCAGCAGATTTTCATGATGCTGACGCTGATGCTGACCAGCAAAGGCGTGGCGGGCGTGCCGCGGGCCGCGCTGGTGGTGCTGACGGCCACGCTCGGCCAGTTCAATCTGCCGCTCGAGGGCGCGGCCATCCTGCTCGCCATCGACCAGATCATGGACATGGGCCGCACCGCGGTGAACGTCATGGGCAACTGCATCGCCACCGCGGTCGTGGCGCGCTGGGAGGGCGTGTTCGACGACCGGCAGCTGCAGGAGTTCGCGCGGAGGCGGGCGGCCTGAGCGTGGGCTACGGGCCGGTCATGCCCCGCGCGTCGAGCAGCCGGGCCAGCTCTTCCGGCGCCAGCACGCCGCGCTCCTGCGCCACCTGGCGCGCGGTCGTCCCTTCCCGGAACGCGGCTTTGGCGATGTCGGCAGCGGCGTCATAGCCGAGCGCGGGCGCGAGGGCGGTGGCGAGCGCGAGGTTACCCTCCAGCAGCTCGGTGCAGCGCACCTCGTCGGCGGTGATGCCGGCGATGCAGCGGTCGGCGAACACCGTGGCCGCGCGGGCCAGCAGCATGATCGACTGGTCGAGCGTGTAGGCCATGAGCGGCATCATCACGTTCAGCTCGAAGTAGCTGCCCAGCCCGCCCAGGGTGATGGTGGTGTGGTTCCCGATCACCTGGGCCGCCACCATGAGCACGGCCTCGGGGATGACCGGGTTCACCTTCCCGGGCATGATGCTGGACCCCGGCTGGACGGCGGGCAGCACGATCTCCGCCAGGCCGGCGCGTGGCCCGCTGGCCAGCCAGCGCAGGTCGTTGGCGATCTTGCTGAGCGACACGGCCAGCGTCTGCAGCGCGCCGTGCGCGGACACGATGGTGTCGCGCGTGGCCTGCCGCTCGAAGTGGTTGGCGGCCTCCCGGAACTCGTAACCGGTGGCCCGGCTGATGCGGGCGATGGCGCGGCGCGCGAACTCCGGGTGGGCGTTGATGCCGGTGCCCACGGCCGTGCCGCCGAGCGGCAGCTCGGCCAGGTCGTGGAGCCCGTCATCGATGCGGTGCAGGGCCAGGCCGAG
Organism: Gemmatimonadota bacterium; assembly: GCA_012027055.1. Lineage (GTDB taxonomy): Bacteria > Gemmatimonadota > Gemmatimonadetes > Longimicrobiales > RSA9 > VEPF01. The sequence continues at coordinate 8,775 of VEPF01000115.1, forward strand.
CTGCGCCGCGTAGCCGCCGAACTCCTGGCCCAGCCGCACCGGGGTCGCGTCCATCAGGTGGGTTCGCCCCGACTTCACGATCCCGTCGAACTCGCGCGCCTTCTGCTCCAGCGACTGCTGCAGCTTCACCAGGGCGGGCTTCAGCTCGCGTTCGCAGGCGACCACTGCCGCGACCTGCATGGCGGTGGGGATCACGTCATTGGAGGACTGCGCCAGGTTGACGTGATCGTTCGGGTGCACCTCGCGCGAGCCGATGCGCCCGCCGCGCCGCAGCGCGGCGCGGTTGGCGATCACCTCGTTGGCGTTCATGTTGGTGGAGGTGCCGCTGCCCGTCTGGAAGATGTCCAGCACGAAGTGGCGGTCGAGATCGCCACGGATCACCTCGGCGCACGCGGCCGCGATGCCGGCCGCAAGTCCGGGATCGAGCTGGCCCAGCTCGGCGTTGGTCTCCGCGGCCGCCTGCTTGATGGTCCCGAGCGCGGCCAGGAACGCGCGCGGAAAGCGCAGGCCGCTGATCGGGAAGTTCTCGACCGCGCGCTGGGTGGATGCGCCCCAGAGCGCATCGGCCGGGACCTGCATCTCCCCCAGCGAGTCGTGCTCGACGCGGTGCGCTGGCTGGCTCATGACTTCCTCCGGTTGGAGCTCAGGGGCGGGGCGGCCGCGAGGGGCGGACCTCGATGCGGCTCGGGAGCGTGCGGTCCGGCGTGGCGAGCAGGTCGAGCACCAGCTGGGCGATGTCTTCGGGGCGTACTTTCCAGTCGTCCCCGCCGGAGCCCGACGGGTGGGAGAATTCCGTGGCGACACTGCCGGGCATGATGTAGCTCACCCGCACCCCGTCATGCCGCACTTCCTGCATGAGTGCTTCACTGAAACCGATCAGCCCGAACTTGCTGGCGTTGTAGGCCGCGCCACCCGGGAACGCGTTCTTCCCGGCCAGGCTGCCGATGTTGATGCTCCACGCGGCGCCGCGTGCGCTCAATGCCGGAAGCGCGGCGTGGCAGCAGAAGAAGAGGCTGTCGAGGTTGGTGCCGAGCACCGCGCGCCACTGTTCCGGCGTGAGCTCGCGCACCGTCCCGAAGATGCCGATGCCGGCATTGTTCACCAGGATGTCGAGCCCGCCGAACGCCGCGACCGCGCGCTGCACCAGCCGCTCGCACGCCCCGGGATCGCGCACGTCGCAGGCCAGCCCGAGCGCGCGCGGGCCCCACGCCGCCGCCAGCGCTTCGGCGGCGGTCCCCGAGCGACCGCTCACTACCACGTTCGCGCCCGCGCGCCACAGCGCCTCCGCGATGGCCCGCCCGATGCCGCGCGTGCTCCCGGTCACGATCGCGACCTTGCCAGCCAGCTGCAGCATGCTTCGCCTCCTCCTCCCGGCCACTCAGGCCGGGCTAGCTTAATTGCTCCCCGCGGGAGCCGCTACTACTTTGCGCTCATGGACCTCGTGGGCCGGACCGCACTCGTGACCGGGGGCGCGCACCGCCTGGGCGGCGCGCTCGCGCGGGCGCTGGCGGCCGCGGGTGCGGACGTGGTCATCAACTACCGGCGGTCCGCGGCCGCCGCGGACACACTGGTACGCGAGCTCAAGGCCACCGGCCGCCGCGCGCTCGCCGTGCCGGCCGACGTGGCCGATCCCGCCGCGGTGCGCGCGCTGGTCGCGGCCGCACTCGCCGAGTACGGCCGGCTCGATGTGCTGGTGAACAGCGCTTCCCGCTTCGACCGCATCCCGTTCGCGGAGATCACGCCCGAGCAGTGGGACCGGGCGCTGGCCGTGAATCTCAAGGCGCCGTTCCTGCTGGCCCAGGCGGCCGCGCCCGCACTGCGCGCCACCCGCGGCTGCATCATCAACCTGCTCGATCTCTCCGCTTTCCAGCCCTGGGCAGGGTTCGTGCCGCACGCGGTCAGCAAGGCCGGCCTGCTGCACCTCACGCGCTGCCTCGCCCGGGTGCTGGCGCCGGACGTGCGGGTCAACGCGATCGCGCCGGGACATGTGCTCCCGCCGCCGGGATTCGACATCCAGGACAACGGCGACACCCTGGATCGCCGCGTGCTGGACCGCGCCGGCTCCCCCGCTGATGTCATCGGGGCCCTCACGTACCTGGTCGATGCCCCGTTCGTGACCGGCGAGGTCCTGGTCGTGGACGGGGGGCGGCTGCTGCTCTAGCCGGGCCGGCCCGCGTCGCCTGCAACGGCCCGTCGCATCGGGACCGTGGCCGGCGCGTGACGGGTAACAGCGGGGATGAAGCGTCTCACTATCGCGGCCGTCATCTGCTGCACTCTGCCCACCGCGGCGGCCGCGCAGAATTGCCCCACGGTCGCGCAATTCCGCCAGTACCGGCCCCCGGAAGCCACGCGCGTGTTCGCCCTGGACGGATCCCGGGTCGCGGATCTCTCGCCGGAGCGGCGGGTGGTGGTGCCGCTCGCGGAGGTGCCGCGCATCGTGAGCGGGGGTTTCGTGGCGGTGGAGGACCGGCGCTTCTACGAGCACGATGGCGTGGACATCCGCGGCGTCGGGCGCGCGGTGCTGCGCAACCTGAAAGCGCTGGCGCTGGAGGAAGGTTTCAGCACCATCACCATGCAGCTCGCGCGCAACGTGTTCCCGACCGAGCTGCCGCGCGCCGACAAGCTGCACCGCAAGGTTTGCGAGGTGCAGCTCGCCTCCGCCATCGAGGACGAGTTCACCAAGGCGCAGATCCTCGAGCGCTACCTGAACCAGGTCTACCTGGGCGATGGGCTGTACGGCGTGGAGGAAGCCGCGCGCGCGTATTTCGGCAAGCCCGTGCGCGCGGTCACGCTGCCCGAGGCGGCGCTGCTGATCGGCCTGGTCAAGAACCCCGAGGGCTACAACCCGCGCAAGCATGCGGCGCGGGCCGTCGAGCGGCGGAACGTGGTGCTGCAGGTGCTGGCGCGCGAAGGGGTGCTGACCGCGGAGCAGGCCACGGCCGCGCAACGCGAGCCGCTGCGGCTGGCGCCACCCATCGAGGCGGCAGGGCCGGCACCCTACTTCGTGGCCGCCATCCGCCAGCAGCTGCGCGCTCAGTTCGGGGACAGCGCGGACAGCCGCGGCCTGCGGGTCTACACCGGGCTCGATCCGGAGGTGCAGAAGGCGGCCGGGGCGGCGCTGCGGGCGCAGATCGCACGCGTGGAGCGGGGTGACTTCGGCCGGTATCGGCACCCCGTGCCCGCGGGCCGGCTGCCGGTGGCCCAGGGCGACGGCTCACCCTACCTGCAGGGCATGGTGATCGTGCTCGATCCCGCCTCCGGTGAGATCCGGGCGCTGGTGGGCGGCCGCGATTTCACCCACTCCTCTTACGACCGCGCGCTGAGCGCGCGCCGGCAGGCGGGGTCGGCCTTCAAGCCCATCGTCTACGCGGCCGCCATCCGCGACGGCCTGACCGCCGGGGATCGCATCGAGACCACGCCCGTCAGCATCGAGAACCTGGGGTCGGCTGCCTGGCGCCCGGACGACCTGGTGCCGGACAGCGTCACCAGCCTCACCGTGCGCGATGCGCTGGTGCTCTCGTCGAACCACGCCGCCGTGCGCGTGGGCCAGTGGGTCGGCACGGAGCGGGTCGCGGACATGGCCCGCACGCTCGGCATCGACACGCCCGTGCCCGACTACCCGTCCTCCTTCCTGGGAGCCGCCGAAGTCAACCCGGCCGCGCTGGCCGCCGCCTACGCAGCGTTCGGGAACGGCGGCTTCCTGGTCCGGCCTGCGCTCATCCGCCGCGTCGAGGACGCACACGGCAGGGTGCTCTGGCGCGCGCCCGCGGCACGCCTGCAGGTGATCGATCCGGGCGTCGCCTACATCATCACCAGCATGCTGCAGGACGCGGTGGAGCGAGGCACCGGCGCGGCCGTGCGCCGCGCGGGATTCCTGGGACCCGCGGCGGGCAAGACCGGCACCACCAACGGCGCGCGGGACGTGTGGTTCGTGGGATTGACTCCCGAGCTGGCGGGCGCGGTGTGGCTCGGCTTCGACCAGCCCCGCACCATCCTGGCGAACGCGTTCGGCGGCAACCTGGCCGCGCCGGTGTGGGCCGACGTCATGAAGGCCGCCTACCGCACCCGGAGCTCCGGCTCCTGGACGCTCCCTGAGCACCTGGTGGCGGCCACCATCGATCCGCTCACCGGCATGCTCGCGGCGCCCGGCTGCCCGCCCGGCGACCTGCGCATCGAGTACTACCTGCCCGGGACCGAGCCCGTCGAGCACTGCCCCGCCCACCCGGGCAGGGCGGTCCGGCGAGGCTCCTGAAGCGCGCAGCGGCAACCCGCCGAGCGGAGCGCCGGCCGGATCACGCCGACGCCGGCACTGCCTCCGGCGCCGCTGCATCGTGGTGTGCCAGCCAGCGCTCCGCTTCGAGCGCCGCCATGCAGCCCGTCCCCGCCGCCGTGATCGCCTGGCGGTAGTAGTCGTCGGTCACGTCGCCCGCCGCGAACACGCCCGGCACGCTGGTCGCCGTCCGCCCGGGCGCCACCTTGATGTAGCCGTTCGGGTGCAAATCGACCTGGCCCTGCAGGAACTGCGTGTTCGGCGTGTGGCCGATCGCCACGAACAGCCCGCCTACCGGCAGGTCCCGCTCCGCACCCGTCACCGTGTCCTGCAGCCGGATCCCGGTGACGAAGTCGCCGCCCAGCACCGAGACCACCCGCGCATTCCACTCCACCCGGATCTTCGGGTTCCGGAGCACACGATCCGCCATCACCTTCGAGGCCCGCAACGCGTCCCGCCGGTGGAGCAGCACCACCTCCCGGGCATACTTGCTCAGATAGGTCGCCTCCTCCATCGCGGTCTCACCACCCCCCACCACCGCCAGTACCTGGTTCCGGAATGCCGGCAAGGCACCATCGCACACCGCGCACGCCGACACGCCACCGCCCGTGCGCGCCAGCCGCTCCTCGTTCGGCACCCCCAGCCAGTTCGCCCGCGCGCCCGTCGCCACGATTACCGCCTCCGCTTCGAACGCCTCGCCGTATCCCGGCCGCAGCACGAACGGCCACACCCCGAAGTCCACGGTCACGACGCTCTCCTGCTCCACCCGCGTCCCGAACCGCAGCGCCTGCCGCTTCATCAGCTCCATCAGGTCCTGCCCGCCCACACCCTCCGGGAATCCCGGGAAATTCTCGATCTCCGTGGTCCACATCAGCTGCCCGCCCGGAATCATGTCCCGCGTCGGCTCACCCTCGTAGACCACCGGCTCCAGGTTCGCCCTGGCCGCATACACCGCCGCTGTCCACGCCGCCGGCCCGGACCCGATTATGACCGCCCGCTCTCGCCTCATCATTACTCCAACCCTCTGCCGCAGCGTCCGCACTATCCACCCGTGCGGTAATATACTTCCGCTGTAAAGGGCGGTCAACGCAGGCAAACTGCTGGCGGGGGATGCCGGTGGGGGCTTAGCTTCGGGGGAGTCCTGCCGGCCTCCCCGCCGCGCACATTTCGGAAGGTGATGACGAACGCCGCCACGCATCCGGAAGCGGAAGTCGAGAGGCTGCTGCGGTCCCTGTCGGGCATCGTGTCCGCGAAGGTGGTATCGGACACGCTGGGCCGGGTGGGGGAGATCCACGTGCTGGCCTCGGACAAGCTGCATCCGAAGCAGGTAGTACGGAACGTGGAGTCCGCGCTCAGTGCCGGACTGGGGATCGTGATCGATCGGCGGGTGGTGAGCGTGGCGCAGGTGCGGGTGGCGGAGTA
>VEPF01000115.1:14476-29776 GCA_012027055.1 Gemmatimonadota bacterium
CGGGGCCGGTGGGCGCCGCGGGCTTGCTGTTGGCGGCGCAGCCGAGCCGTGTGACCCGGCCGCTGCAGGCGGTGCGCACTCCGGAGGCGGAGGAGCTTCCGGTGCCGGCGGAAGAGCGGTACGTGTTCGTCGGCTACGATGTGCGCAACCAGACGAACCGGCAGACGGTGTGCCACGTGACCATAGGGCGGGGCCGCGAGCACTACACGGGCTCGGGCACGGGGCCGAGCACGGTGCCGGGGCGGGCGCAGGCGGCGGCGCGGAGTCTGTTCGCGGCGTTGCGCACGGCGCGGGACGCGGAGGACCTGCTGCTGGAGACGGCGTCCGTGCTGGAGGCGCACGGCCGGACGTACGTGCTGGTATCGGCGCAGGCCATGTCAGGCAGGCAGATGGAGCCGTTGACGGGAGTCGCGGCCCTGCAGCGTTCGCCGGAGGAAGCGGCGGTGCTGGCGGGCCTGCAGGCGGTGAACCGCTGGGCGAGCACACATGAGTGAGCAGCGTGCCGGGGTCTGGATGGCGCGGGGTCCGAGCGCAGGTCCGCACCTGAGCGTGGAGCTGGAGCGGCTGCCGGGAGTAGTGGCGGCGGCGGTCTGGCTGGACGAGCAGGGCAGCATCGCGCAGGTGCGGGTGCACGTGCAGCCGGGAGCATCCGCGACCATCGTGGCCCACACCATTGGCCGGGTGCTGGAGCAGCGGGGCTACACGCTCGATCCGGAAGTGCTGCGGATCGTGCCGGTGGCGGCGCTGGGGGAGCACGCACCGGCGGCCGGTCGTTTCCTGGTGAAGCACGACATATCCCTGACGCGGAACGGCAGCCGGGTCACGAGCCACGTGCGTCTCACCTGCGGCACGGCGATCGTGACGGGCGAAGCGAGCGAACTGGACACGGAGTCCGGCCGGGCGCGGGCCGCGGCGGAGGCGACGCTGCACGCCGCCGAGTCCACGCGTGACGACCTGGCGCTGGGGCTGGAGCAGATCGGGGTACTGCCGGTGTTCGGCCGCCGTTACCTGGTGGTGAGCGTGGAAGCGGCCATCAATCGGCGTTTCGCGCAGTTGTCAGGGATGGTGCTGATCGATCCGGCCAGGTCGCTGGAGGAAGCGGCCAGCATGGCGACGCTCCGGGCCATCGAGCGCTGGGTCACCCTCTGATGCCGTGAGCGCGGCCGCCGCCCGGGCGGCGCCGCGCTTCCCTGCTACCGACCGCCTCCCGTGCCGGCGGCGGCCGGTCCCACGGAGCGTTCCACTTCCTGGACCCCGCGGCGGGGCTCGACGGGTTTGGCGAGGTAACCGTCGCAGCCCACCTGCGCCGCCTTCTGCCGGTCTTCCTCGAGCGCGTGGGCGGTGAGGGCGATGATGGGGATCGGCCGGGTGGCTTCCGCGCTCTTGAGCCGCTGCGTGGCCTCCCACCCGTCCAGCTTCGGGATGGAGATGTCCATCAGGATCAGGTCGGGCAGGCGCTCGCTCGCCCGGCTCACCCCTTCCTCGCCGTCGCGGGCCTCGATGACGGTGTAGCCCACGTGCTCGAGGATGGTGCGATAGACCACGAGGTTGTCCTCGTTGTCCTCCACCAGCAGGATGGTCTTCCGGCGGTCTGCGCTCATGGGCAACAGAGTCCTGGTGGCGGCGGGTCCGGTGCCGTTGCCGCGGGCCTCCGGGAGGGGTTCAGGAACCGTGCCATGCCACCTCACTGCGCCGTCGCTGCGGCCTCGTCCCGGTCCTTGAAGAGCTTGAGGGTGGTCGAGTGCCCGGGACTGTAGCGGGCCTTCGGGTTGAGCTCGTGGACGGCGTGGTTGACGGCCATGGCCGCCTCGCTGAAGGCGGTGGCGATGAGCTCGAGCTTGCCCTCGTAGGCGATCACGTCGCCGGCCGCGTAGACCCTGGGCAGGTTGGTCTCCAGGCGCGCGTTCACGCGGATGTTGTGCTTCTCCAGGTGGATGCCCCAGCGGGCGATCGGGCCCAGGTCGGGCTTGAAGCCGATGAGGGCGAGCACGGCATCCACCTCGATGGTCTCTTCCTGGCCGGACCGGTTGTCGAAGATGGTCACGCCGGTGAGGCGGTCCTCGCCGTGCAGGGCTTTGACTTCCCGGTGGGTCAGCAGCTCGATCTCGCCGGACTCCACCCCCTCGCGCAGCAACTTCATGGAATGGGTGAGGGCGCGGAAGGCGTCGCGGCGGTGGATCAGGACCAGGCGCCTGGTCCGCCCGCGCAGGTTGAGCACCCAGTCCACCGCCGAGTCGCCGCCGCCCACCACCAGCACCCGCCGGTCCTGGTAGGCGGCGGGATCCTGGACGTGGTGGGCGACTCCCCTGCCGAGCAGCGCCTGATACCCGGGGCACTCCAGCGGGCGCGGGGTGAAGGCGCCCTTGCCGGCGGCGATGAGCACGGCCCGCGTCGGGTAGCGGTCGCGGTTGGTGACCACCAGCCAGTCCTCGCCGTCCGGCTGCAGCTCGAGCACCTCTTCCTCGAGCCGCACATCGGCGCCGAACTGCAGCCCCTGCTCCACCAGGTTGCGGGCCAGGTCGCGGGCGAGGATCCGGGGGAAGCCGCCGACGTCGTGAACGTACTTCTCGGGGTACAGCGCGGTGAGCTGCCCGCCCAGCTCGGGGAGCGAGTCGATGATGCGGCAGGAGACACCGCGCAGGCCGGCGTAGAAGGCGCCGAACAGGCCGGGCGGGCCCCCGCCGATGATGGTCAGGTCTCTGGGTTCTGCGGGCATGTCGGCAGGGCGGATGCTAGTGGGCGATCCGGAGCGTGCGCAAGGCGATGACGGCGAGGCGGCCGTAGTCGCAGATGGCGACGGCGCTGGCCGCGCCCACCACGGTCACGACCGGCACGTGCCAGGCCGGGAACAGTACCAGCACCACGAGCGCGGCCAGCTGCAGGACGGTGACGGTCTTGCCAGGCAGGCGGGCGCTGAGGTGCATGGGAGCGTGCAGGAGCACGACGACCGCGAAGCCGAAGGCGACGGCGCCGTCGCGCGCGAGCAGCACGAGCAGCTCGGGCATCGAGATCGCCCCGCTGACCGCGAGGCTGATCAGCGCGGTGACCAGGAACGCCTTGTCGGTCACGGGGTCGAGCACCGCGCCGAAGCGGGAGCCGCGGCCGCGCCGGGCGAGCCAGCCGTCGGCGAAATCGGTGAGGCCGGCGGCGACGATGAGTACCAGGCGCGTGATCCGGTGATCGATGGCGAGGAAGGCGATCGCCATCGGCACGCGTGCGGCCGAGATCAGGTTGGGCAGGGTCAGCAGCCTGCGGCCGCGCATCAGGAGACCGGCTCCGCTGGTGTCGGCGACGCGGGCGCGGCGGGGCGGGGCGAGACCCGGGCCAGGGTCTCGCGCACCGCCAGCTTGATCAGGACGGCCGCCGGCACGGCCAGCAGCAGGCCGACGAAGCCGAAGAAGAAGCTGCCGATGGCCAGGGCCAGCATCACCCACACGGGGTGGAGCCCGACGGAGCCGCCCACGATGCGCGGGCCGGTGACGGAGGAATCGATGGTCTGCACGATGACGAAGACGATGCCGGCCTTGACCAGGGCGGTCAGGAAGCTGCCGCTCAGGAGCGCGATCACCAGCACCGGGATGATGCTCACGACCAGTCCCAGGTACGGTACCAGGTTGAAGACGCCGGCGGTGGCGGCGACCAGGCCGGCGTAGGGGAAGCCGGCGATCAGGAGTCCGACCCAGGTGAGCACGCCCACGATGAGCGCTTCGAGCACCTGGCCGCGCAGGAATCGGCCGAGCAGCGTGTCGTACTCGCGCCCGAGCGTCAGCCAGCGCGCGCGCCGGGCGGGCGGCAGCAGCGCGGCCGCGCCCGTGGTGATGCGGTTGAAGTCGCGCAGCAGGTAGATGACGACGACCGGGGTGAGCACCAGGTACCCGAGGAGCGTGAGCAGGAAGCCGAAGCCGCGGCCGACACCGAGCACCGCGGACCAGGCGCGGGCCAGGATCTGCGCCCGTTCCGCCTCGATGAACGCCGCGACGCGGGTCTCATCGATCTGCAGCGAGGCGACCGCCCGCTCCGGGATGAACGGCAGGTTCAGGCGCAGCAGCCACTCGCGCAGGCCCTCGAGCCAGGTCGCGACCCGAGTGAGCGCGGCCGGGATCTGCTGGATCAGGTCCGCGGCCTGCCGGCCGAGCACGGGGATGCCGAACACGAGCGCGAGTCCCAGCAGCACGAGCACGGGCACCACCAGCAGCGCCACCGCCACTCCCCGCCCGACCCCGCGGCGCTCGAGCGCGTCCGCGGCCGGATCCAGGATGTAGGCGAGCGCGAACGCGACCAGGAACGGGGCGAGGATGGAACCCAGGGTGTGCAGCAGCCAGAGCAGGAGGAGCACGGTGGCGGCGATGATCAGCAGCACGTGCTCGCGCGAGCCGGCGTAAGGGGAGACGAGCAGGACCAGCACGAGGTACAGCACCACCGGCGAGAGCACCGGGGCGACGGTGTAGAGCAGGAGGCCCACGACCGCCAGGACCACCGCGCCGTAGAGATAGCGCAGTTCGCCCGCGAATCGTCGTGGCGGTGCGGAGCCGGCCGGTTGGTTCATCGGACTCAGCAGGTTGTGGTCAGGAAGTCGCTGGCCACGCGGATGACTTCGCGCGCGTTCGCATAGCTGACGGTCTGGACCGCTTCCGCCAGCGACAGCCACTGGCAATCGGTGATGCCTTCATCCCGCTGCGGCACCGGCTCACCCAGGCGCGCCTCCAGCAGGAAGAAATGACAGAACTTGTGGACCAGGCGGCCGTGATCGCGGAAATACCAGTCGATCGTGGGCAGCTGCGTGATCACCTCGAGCTGCGCCAGCCCGGTCTCCTCCCCCACTTCCCGCACGGCGGCCTGCTCCGGGGTCTCGCCACCTTCGATGTGCCCCTTGGGCAGGCCCCAGTTGTCGTAGGGGTCGCGGATCAGCAGGACCTGCGGCTCCGGGCCGCGTCGGAAGACCACACCGCCGGCACTGGTTTCCACTCTGGCCCGCCGGGCCCGGCCCGACCGCCGCTGCCCCGACCGCTCCTTCATGGCCGGCCCCCGGCCGGCTCGACGAGCCGCTCCGCGATCTGCACTGCGTTGGTGGCCGCGCCCTTGCGCAGGTTGTCCGCCACGATCCAGAGGTGCAGCACGCGGGGATCGTCCGGGTCTGCACGCAGGTGGCCGATCTGCACCAGGTCGGTGCCGGCCACGTCCCTGGGCAGCGGGTCCGCGCCGGTGTCGGGCGCGCTGATGCCCGGCCACGCCTGCAGGGCGGCGCGGGCGGCCGCGGGGGCCAGCGGCCGCGCCAGCTCGACCGTGGCGGCGATGCTGTGCCCGACCCGCACGGGCACACGCACGCAGGTGGCCGCGACGCGCAGCTCCGGCAGCTCCAGGATCTTGCGCGTCTCCTCCCGCACCTTCCGCTCCTCCTCGTTCCAGCCGTCCGCCCCGCGCGGTCCGATCCAGGGGATGACGTTCCCGGCGATCGGTCCCGGGAAAGGTGTATCCGGGGAGTGGCCGCCCGCCAGTTCGGCGTCCAGCGCCGTCTCGCCGCGATGCCCCGCGCCCGAGACCGACTGGAACGTGGTGACCAGCACGCGGGTCAGTCCGGCCGCCTGGTGCAGCGCGGCCAGCGGCAGCACCAGCTGGATGGTGGCGCAATTGGGGTTGGCGATGATGCCGAGCGGCCGTTCCCGGAGCGCGGCCCCGTTCACCTCCGGCACGACCAGGGGCACGGCCGGGTCCATGCGCCAGGCGGAGGAGTTGTCCACCACCAGCGCGCCCTCCGCGGCCGCGCGCGGCCCCCACTCGCGGCTGCGGGCCGCGCCCGCGGAGAAGAGGGCCAGCTCGCAGCCGAGGAACGCGCCCGGCCCGGGCATGCGCACCGTCCAGTCGCGGCCGCGCCAGCGGAGCGTGGTCCCGGCCGAGCGGGCGGAAGCCAGCGGCTGCACCTCGTCGGCGGGGAAGCCGCGTTCTTCCAGGACCTGCAGCATGGTGCGCCCGACGGCGCCGGTCGCACCCAGGATGGCCACCCTCATGCCCGTTCCCGGGCCGGCGCGAAGGCGGCGTGCAGGGCCTGCAGGGTGCGGTCCTCCGCATCGGCGGGCACCAGCAGCGAGAACGAGCTGGCCGAGGTGGAGAGCGCGTACACCTCCACGCCAGCCGCAATGAGCGCCTCGAACGCGCGCGCGAACACCCCGGGCACGCCGTTCATGCCGCTCCCCACCAGGGTGACCCGGGTCAGGCCGGTCTTCACCTCCACCGTGGCGCCGGCCAGAGCCTCGAGCAGCTTCGCCGCCACGTCCTCGGCCCGCTCCAGGTCGGCCTCGCGCACCGTCAGCTGCAGCTGCCGGTGTCCGGCGGGCACATCGGCGTGGCCGGCCATGTCCACCGACACGCCTGCCGCCGCGAACGCGGAGAGCACGCGCGCGGTGGCGGCCATGGTGGCGGGAAGCCCGCGCAGCACCAGGCGGGCATAGCCGGACTTCGCGGCGAGCCCGGTCAGCGCCAGCTGCTCCATGGTTCGAACCCTCCTGGTGATGAGCGTGCCCGGATGGTCGTCCGGGCGCAGCGCGGAGCGCACCCGGATCGGCAGGCCGTAGCGCGCGCCGATCTCGACCGCGCGCGGGTGCAGCACCTGCGCGCCCGCGCTCGCCAGCTCGACCATCTCTTCGTAGCCGATCTCCGCGATGAGCTCGGCGTCCGGCACCCGCCGGGGATCGGCCGTGAAGACGCCGGTCACGTCCGTGTAGATGTCGCAGCGCTCCGCGCCCAGCGCGACGGCCAGCGCCACGGCGGTGGTGTCCGAGCCGCCCCGGCCCAGCGTGGTCACTTCGCGCGCGCGGCTCACGCCCTGGAAGCCGGCCACGATCACGATCCGGCCGGCCGCCAGCTCTTCCCGCACCCGCGTGGCCCGCACCTCCTCGATGCGGGCACCGGTATGCGCCTCATCGGTGATGATCGCGGCCTGCGTCCCGGTCAGGCTGACCGCGGCCTCGCCCAGGTCGCGGATGGCCATCGCAGTGAGCGCCATCGAGATCCGTTCACCGGAGGTGAGCAGCATGTCCAGCTCGCGCGGATGCCGCTCCGGGTCGGGCGTGACCGCGGCAGCCAGCGCCAGCAGCTCGTCCGTGGCATCGGCCATGGCCGACACCACCACCACCACGTCCTGTCCCGCGCGGCGCGCGGCGACCACCCGGCGCGCCACCTGCCGGATGCGCTCGGGCGTGCCGACCGAGGTGCCGCCGTACTTCTGGACCAGGAGCCGCACGTCAGAACACGGTCAGGTTGATGTACTTGCGCGGATGCTCGCGGATGTCCTTGAGCAGCGCCTGCAGCTGCACCGACCCTTCCGCCAGCGAGTAGTAGAGCGCGGTGTCCCGGAGCAGCATTCCGAGCGAGCCCTCGCCCCGCTCGAGCGACGTCGCGATGGTGCCCATGCGCCGCAGCGTGGTGTCCGCGCCCAGGGCCATGCGGCGCAGCGCCCGCGATGCCGCCATCAGCTCGGTGGTCAGCGAGTCCACCCGCACCGAGCTGCGCTGCACGTTGTCCACGATCCCGGTCAGCTTCCCGCCCCCGATCGCGGCTTCCACCTCGGTGAAGGCGCGGTCCAGGGTTTCCGCGGCCTGCCCGGCGGCCTGGGAGGTACGGGTCAGGTCGGCGGCCACGGAATCGAAGGCGCTCTGCTGCTTGCCGACCAGTCCGGTGAGCTGCTCGCTCACCTGCTGGATGTTCTCGATGGCCAGCCGGATGTTCTTGGCCGTCTCGGTGGTGAACGCTTCCTGGAAGCGGTCCGACAGGATCGCGAGGTCGTGCGCGATCTGGTCCGCCACCGCGGTGATCCGGGACAGCTCGGGCAGGCTGTAACCCGGCAGCACGCCGGCACCGACGGGCTGCGCGTAGTCGTAGGACTCGAAGTCCGGGTCGGCCTTCCCGCCAATCTCGGCCTGCCAGTCGCCGAACAGGGATTCGGGCGAGAGTACGACCACGGCCTCGGGCGGCAGCTGGACATCGCTCCGGATGCTCATGGTCACAAGCACGCCGTCCCCCGTGGAGTCCAGGGCGATCTTCTCCACTCGCCCGATCGGCACGCCCCGCAGCTTCACGACGCCGCCCTCCAGCAGCTGGCCCACCCGGTCGAAGCGCGCCACCAGATCGGTCCGCTCGCGCCCGGGCTTGACTCCCTTGAGCCAGATCGTGCCGAAGACCACCACCATCACTCCGACGATCACCACCAGGCCGACCAGCACTTCGTTCGACCGTTTCATGCCACCTCCTGGGCCAGCTCCGGCCGACCTTCGATGAAACCCCGCACCACGGGGTCAGCGCTCTGCTGGATCTCCGCCGGCGTCCCCACGAAGCGGATCCTGCCCTGGTCCAGCATGGCAATGCGCGTGGCAATGCGGTAAGCGCTCTTCATGTCGTGCGTGACCACCAGGCTCGTGACGCCGAGCTCGCGCGCCAGCTTCAGGATGAGCCGGTCGATGACCGCAGTGGTGACCGGGTCCAGGCCGGTGGTCGGCTCGTCGTAGAGCAGGTAGCGCGGCCGGGTGGCGATGGCCCGGGCGAGCCCCACCCGCTTGCGCTGGCCGCCCGAGATCTGGCCCGGGAAACGCTCCTCGAAACCCTCCAGCTCCACCAGCCGGAGCGACTCACCCACCCGGGTCGCGATCGCGGCCTCGTTCATGGAACCCTGCCGCCGCAGTCCCAAGGCCACGTTGTCGAACACGGAGAGCGAGTCGAACAGCGCCGCGAACTGGAACACGTAGCCGATCCGCCGGCGCAGCTCCAGCAGCTGCTCGCGCGGCAGCAGCCCGACGTCCTGGCCATCCACCAGCACGGTACCGGCATCGGGCTCCAGCAGCCGGACGATGCTCTTGAGCAGCACGCTCTTGCCCACCCCGGAGTAGCCGATCACGGCCAGGGTCTCGCCCTCCTCCACGGTGAGCGTGACATCCTCCAGGATGACGCGCGGCCCGAAAGCCTTGCGGATGCCCCGCAGCTCGATGCTCACAGCAGCGCCACCGCCCAGAAGGCGTCCAGTACCAGGATCAGCATGCTGCTCACCACCACGGCCTGCGTGGTCGACCGGCCCACCGCCTCCGCGCCGCCGGCCGTGTGGAAGCCGAAGTGGGTGCCCACGGCGGTGACCGCGAAGCCGAAGCTGGCGGCCTTGACCAGCGAGTACTGCACGTCGAACGGCAGGAAGAACAGGCGCAGGCCGCGCACGAACTCCGGCGTGGACATGTCGAGCAGGTTCAGTGCCGTGACCCAGCCCGCGGCCACACCCACGGCGTCCGCGCACGCCACCACCACCGGGAACATCAGCACCCCGGCGACCACGCGCGGGATCACCAGGTAGGAGACCGGGTCGTAGCCCAGGGTCTCGAGCGCGTCGATCTGCTCGGTGACCCGCATGGTGCCGAGCTCGGCGGCGATGTTGGCGCCGACCCGCCCGGCCAGCGCCAGCCCGGTGAGCACGGGCCCCAGCTCCAGGATCACGGTCTTGCCCACCAGCGTGCCCACGAAGTACTCCGGGACCGTGCCGGTGAAGGTGTAGGAGGCCTGGAGCGAAAGGACGATCCCGGTGAACGCGGCAATGAAGAGCGCGATGGGCAGCGAGGCCACGCCGAGGCGCGCCATCTGCACGACGAGCATCCGCCCCCACGTGGCCACGTCGGCCACGGCGCGCCCGGCGCGCGCGCCGAAGACGCCGAACCGACCGAAGGCTGCGGCGGTCTCGACCGCGGAGCGTCCGACCCAGGCGAAGGGGGCGGTCCAGGTGCGCTGCATTGGCCCAAGATAAGACCGGGTGAAAGGCCCGGTCCACCCTCGGGCGGTCCGGCCCCGCCGGCTTCAGGCGAGCAGCACGATCTCCGGCTCCGGCACGGGCGGCGCTTCGCCGAGCTCAGCCGCCAGGTCGAGGAACCGGCGCAGCCCGGCGAGAACGTCGTCTGCGAGGTCGTAGACGAGCGAGTCCCAGTAGCGGCGCAGCCGGTGCGGGGCCAGCCCGAAGGTGGGCCCGTAGGCCAGGGCGAGCTCGGCTTCGCGGGCGCGGAACCAGCGGCGCGATGCGGCCAGCAGCGTGGCCAGCCGCCGCAGCTCCGCGGCCGGCAGATCGCGCCGCACCTGCCAGAGCGCGAACGCGAACGGCAGGCCGGTCCAGGACCACCATTCCGCTCCGAGATCGAGCAGCGCGCGGCCCGGACCGGGCACCCGGCGGAGGGCGACATCGCCGATCCACAGCGCGGCCGCGGCGCCGCTCCGGAACGGATCCTCATCCGTCTGCCCGAAGGTCACGTACCGGGGCCGCACCTGCCAGTGCCGCTCCAGCAGGATGCGAAGCAGCACGATGGAAGTGGCCGAGGCGGTCGGCAGCGCGACCGTGGCGCCAGCCAGCTCGGCCGGCGGCCGGTCGCACTCGAAGAGGATGCTCTGCACCGCGCCCCGGCTGGCGATGGTGAGCGGCAGCAGGCGGTACTCCGCGGCGTGGCGCGCGTACTCGATGCTCGAGCAGGGCGCGGCGTCGATGCGGCCCTCCGCGAGCGCCTGATTGAGCGCGGTCGGGACCCCGCGCAGCACCATCAGGTCGGGCGGCGCCTCCGGGCCGAGCAGCTGCGCGTGGACCGGAATGCAGTTGCTGTAATCGATGTGCCCCAGCCGGATCATGGCGACGGCCCGCGGCGCGGGCGCTAGCGGCGGGGACGGCGCGCGCGCCGGGCGTTCCGGTCGTCGATCGATAACACCAGCCGGGCCGCGGACGGGCTCGCCCCCGGCACGGCCGCCTCGATAATGACGCGCGTCACCACGCCCTGCGGATCATCCAGCTCGATGGCGAAGTCCAGCTTCTGCTCCGGGCTGGACACCCGGGTGCGCACGCGGCTGCCCGGGGCCTGCTCCGCCCGCGTCTGGTTGCGGAACAGCGTCTTCGTGGACTGGCGCCCGCTCTCCAGGTCGCGCGTCACCTTGATCTGCTTCAGCCAGTCGGGCTGATAGCTGATGTCGTAGAGCCTGCCGCGTTGATCCTCACCGCGCGCATCGCGGTTGTGCCGTGCCATTGCGCCTTCCTCACAGGGTGTGGGGCGAGGGAAAGTGTTCCGGCCGCGGATGGACTGTCAAGCAATCCCGTTGCCGCACCCGGCGCACCTGCCGGTGCCGGTGGCAGCGCGGCCCCGAACGCGCGCCTCCAGTACTTGCGTTTCCGTGACCGTCGCTATTGACCCGGATCGGCACCCGTGCTAAACTGCCCTCGTTCAGCCTCGTACAAGCAGACCTCCCGCAGTACAAGGAGGCGCGGACCGCGCGCCGACTGCTCCCGGTCGAATCACTTGGCATGGAACCAGAGCGGTGACGCTCACTGACGGTCCGTAGCGACACACACACCACACCCCTCCGGAACGGTACATCCGTGGACATCGCCGAGCTGAAGAGCAAATCCATAGCCGAGCTGCACAGCATGGCTGAGGAGCTCAACATCTCCAACTACAGCGGTCTTCGTAAGCAGGACCTGATCTTCCGCATCGAGCAGAACCTGCTCGACAGCGACGTGGTCCTGCGCGGCGAAGGCGTGCTCGAGATCCTGCCCGAAGGCTACGGGTTCCTGCGCTCGCAGGACTGGAACTACCTGTACGGCCCCGACGACATCTACGTGAGCCCGTCGCAGATCAAGCGCTTCGATCTGCGCACGGGCGACACGGTGATGGGTCAGGTGCGGCCGCCCAAGGAAGGCGAGCGCTACCTGGCGCTGTTGAAGGTGGAGCAGGTGAACATGGACGATCCGGACAAGGCCAAACACCGGATCGCTTTCGACAATCTGCGGCCGCGCTATCCCGAGTCGCGCATCCGGCTGGAGCCATCGTCGGCGGACATGTCGATGCGGCTGATGGATCTGATGGTGCCGATCGGGAAAGGGCAGCGCGGCCTGATCGTGTCGCCACCCAAGGCGGGCAAGACCATCCTGATGCAGAAGACCGCCAACGCGATCATCGAGAATCACCCCGACACGCACGTGATCGTCCTGCTCATCGACGAGCGCCCCGAAGAAGTGACCGACATGGAGGAGCACGTCCCCGCGGAAGTGATTTCCTCCACGTTCGACGAGCCCGCCGACCGGCACACGCAGGTGGCGGAGATGGTGATCGAGAAGGCGAAGCGGCTGGTGGAGCACGGGCGCGACGTGGTGATCCTGCTGGACTCGATCACCCGCCTGGCCCGGGCCTACAACGTGACCGTGCCGCACTCCGGGAAGATCCTGTCGGGCGGCGTGGATGCGCACGCGCTGCACAAGCCCAAGCGCTTCTTCGGTGCGGCCCGCAACATCGAGGGCGGCGGCTCGCTGACCATCATCGCGACCGCGCTGATCGAGACCGGGTCGCGCATGGACGAGGTGATCTTCGAGGAGTTCAAGGGCACCGGCAACATGGAGATCGTGCTCGACCGGCACATCGCCGACAAACGCATCTTCCCGGCCGTGGACATCAACCGGTCCGGCACCCGCAAGGAAGAGCTGCTGATGGACGAGGTCGAGCTGAACCGGGTGTACCTGCTGCGCAATTTCCTGGCGGACATGCCGCCGGCGGAAGCGCTCGAGTTCCTGCTCGACCGCATGCGCCGGACCAAGACCAACAAGGAGTTCCTCGACAGCATGGCGCGCGGCTAGGCCGCGTATCCGCGCGTGGCGGAGCCCTCCGCCGTCCGGCCAGGCCTCCCCGGCAGGGTCGTAACGGCGGGGGGCTTTGCCGCGTTCAGAGGCTGAGCTTGCGCCCGACCAGCAGGTCGATGGTGGCCTGCTGGGCGGGTGCGGGCGCAGCGGGGGCGAGCGCAACCAGCACTCCGACGGCGGGGTCATCGGGCAGGAACAGCACGAGCTGGCCCGGTGCCGGGGCCTGGTAGGGGCTGGCCAGGCCCGTGCCGTCGATCGCGACCAGGCGGCCGGGCGAGGTGAGCTCGCCCAGGAAGCGGGCGTAGTCCACCCAGGCCGGCAGTGGCTCGCCGGTCCCGGCCAGGGCGGGCAGCACGGTCTGCTCGTAGTGGGCCAGCGCGCGCTCGAATGCTCCCGGGTGACCCTCCTTCAGCTCCCGGAGCCGGTCCCGGAGGGGGGGACGGGGGTCGGCGCAGGTGGCGGCAGCGGCCGCGGCGGCCAGGCGCGTTTCGGCGCGCGTGCGGAACTCGGTGCTGGACATACCCGAGGATGCCCGGGCGTGCCCGGTGCGTCAAGCACCGCCCGGGACAGGTTGAAACCCCGGCCCGGGGCAGGCTATGTTGGTGTTCCCCCCAACCAGCGCGGAAGGTGAGCCATGCCCATCCCCAGCCCGGTGAAGCGTGCCCGGGGCATGCCGCAAACGGAGATGCTGGAGCTCTCCTGGGAGTTCTTCGGCGAGCTGTGCCGGGTGCTGGCCATGAAGGTCGCAGCCAGCGGCTTCCGCCCCGACCTGGTGGTGGGCATCGCCAAGGCGGGCGTGATTCCGGGCGCGGTGGTGGCTTCCATCCTCCGCTGCGACTTCTACTCGCTCAAGATCTCCCGCGACCTGGCCGGCGAGAAGCAGCGCGCCCGGCCCAAGATCCTGTCCGCCGCGCCCAAGGAGGCGCAGGACCGGCGGGTGCTGATCGTGGACGAGATCTGCACTTCGGGCGAGACGCTGCGGATCGCGACCAACGCCCTGCGCCAGGTGAAACCGCTCGAGTTGCATACCGCCACCAGCCTGATCAAGCAGGGCGGCTTCCGGCCGGACTTCTTCGCGCTCGAGACGGATGCGATGGTGGTGTTCCCGTGGGACCGGCACATCGTGAGCGAAACCGGCCAGATCATCGCCAATCCGCTGTACGGCAGTCTCTGAAGCAGGGCGGCCCCGCCGCGCCCGGCGAGCGGGCGCGGCCGCGCGCCGCCGTTGACGCTCTCCCGCGCTGCCGGCCATATTCGCTGCACTCGGCCTGCCCCCTCCACCGACACCCCGGAACGAACCATGCTGCGCTGCATCGGCCGTTCGCTCGGCGCTGTCCTGCTCTGCACCGCACCGCTGGCCGCGCAGGGCGGCGAGCGCCTGTTCTACTACACCGACACGGAAGCCAGCTACAACAGCCTGGTGGCGCACATCGCCAGCATCGACATCGTCGCCCCGTCCGCCTACTTCGTCGATGAGGACGGGATCGTCTACGGCGACGTCGATGGCCGCGTGCTCGCGCTCGCCAAACAGCACCGGGTGGCGGTTGTCCCGCTGCTGGTGAACCGCGGCTTCGACCAGGCCAAGCTGCACGCGCTGCTGGCCGGCGAGGCGGCGCGCGCGCGCATGGTCGCGAGCATGGTCGAGCTGTGCCGCCGCCACGACTATACCGGCTTCCAGATCGACTTCGAGAACCTGAGCATCGATGACCGCGATGCCTTCACGAAGTTCTACCGGGAGGCGGCGGCGGGCCTGCACGCGGCGGGGCGGCAGCTCAGTGTCGCGGTCGTGCACCGGCCGGACGAGCTGGCCGGCGTCACCGCCTATCACGAGTGGATGATGGACAGCTGGCGGGGCGGCTACGACCTCAAGGCGCTGGCCGATGCCGGCGACTTCATCACCGTGATGACCTACTCGCAGCACACCCGGCGGACGCCGCCCGGGCCGAGCGCCGCGTTGCCCTGGGTGGAGCAGAACGTCGCGTACTTCCTGCGGTTCATGCCCCCCGAGAAGCTGTCGCTCGGGATTGCCACGGGCGGGATGCGCTGGTACACGTCCTACGACGAGCGGATCACGCCCGAGCTGGCCCGCTCCTACAGCGAAGGCCTGACCTATTCCTGGGCCATGGGTCTGCTGCAGCGGAACAACGCGAAGCTGCTGTGGAGCGAGGAACAGCAATCCAGCTACGCGTTCTACCCCGTGGGCGGGACCTTCGAGTGGATCTTCCTGGAGGATGCGCGCAGCTTCCGCACCAAGCTCGGGCTCATCGAACGGCACAAACTACGCGGCTTCTCGGCGTGGGTCCTCGGGCCCGAGGATCCGGCCATGTGGAATGCGCTGCCGGCACGACGATAGTCCCGAAGCGCGGTCCGGGCGCGGCGCCGCCACGCCGCGCCCGGACCTTTCATTACCCGAGCGACAGCACGCTCCCGCCGGCGCGCACGAACACCTGCTCGCGCGCCAACAGCTGCTGCTTCCGCGCCACCCCCCAGCGAAAACCGGAGATCGCGCCATCGCTCCGGAGCACCCGGTGGCACGGGACGATCACGGCCACCGGGTTGGCGCCCACCGCCTGGCCCACGGCCCGTGCCGACTGCGCGCGGCCGAGCGCGCGGGCGAGGTCGCGGTACGTGGTGGTCCGACCGGCCGGGACCTGCCGCAGCGCGTCCCACGC
>VEPF01000081.1 GCA_012027055.1 Gemmatimonadota bacterium
CCTGGACGCGGAGCTGCAGGCCCTGGACCGCTATCTCGCGGCCGGCGGCTCCGCGTCCAGGAACGGGCGGTGCGGGCCGAGCACCACAACCAGCGCGGCGTCCGCGGGCACGGCCTGGCCCAGGCCGTTGTGCACGCCCAGGTCGGACACCTGGTAGTTGAGCATCCCGAAGAGCGAGCGGAAGGCCTCGATCCCGCCGTACGGCTGCTGGGCCAGCGCGTCGCGCGATTGGGGGTCGTTCAGCTCGCCGTGACCGACGGTGAGGTACACCGTCCGCCGCTGCCGGGCGACGCGCATCAGCATCTGCTGCACGGTCTCGTCCAGCTGGCGCAGGCGCGGCCGTGCCTCGGCCAGTGATGCCGGCAGCGTGAGCCGCTCCGTGACTTCGCGGTTGGTCAGGACGATCGTGCCATCCTCCGTGACCCCGAACTGCTCCGCCAGCTTGGGCGCGGCCAGCCGGTCGTGCTCCTCCACGCGCACGTTCCGGCTCGCGGCCGCCAGCGCCCGGAAGTAGCCGCGCGCCTGGTCACCCACTTCGCTGGCGGGCGGGAAGAAGAACACCACCCGCAGCTGCCCGGGCAGGCGCTCGGTGATGCGGATCACGGCGCCGCCCGGGGACGCCGTCTTGAAGTATCCCAGGTCGAGCGTCGCGTCCCGCGCCGAGGTCACGTATCCCAGCAACATCAGGAACGCGGCCGCTAGCGCCACGGTCGCGCCGGTGGCGGCCAGTCGAGTGACGCGCAGCCGGTCGATCGCACCGGTCTCGCCGTCCCGGCGCTGGTCCACGCCGGCCGCCCACTGCGCGGCCAGGTGCGTGACCAGCGAGACTGCGAGCAGGATCGTGGCCAGCACCAGCAGTGCCGTGTCGAGGCGACCACCTTCCGCTTGCGCGCCGATCCCCAGGACCTTGCCCAGCACACCCGCGAGCAGGAAACCCAGCAGCGCCAGCGCGCACCCCGCCGTGGTGGCGAAGAACAGGCCGGCGAGCGTGCGCGCCGCGCCGGCTGCGCGCCGCCAGGCCAGGAAGCGGAGCACGGTGGCCGCGAGCACCCGCGCGCTGCCGCCCGCGGTCAGGACCCAGCGGGCGAGACCGATGCTCGGGACGATGCGCTCGCCCGCGAACACCGCGAGCAGCCCGGCCAGCAGCAGCCAGCTGAGGCGGGCGGGCGTGAGCCGGAACGTGAGCTTCACTCCCATCGCCGCGCCTCCATGATCTTGGTGGCCAGCAGCAGGAAGAAGTAGGTCACGGCCAGGTAGTAGAAGACGTCGCGCAGGTGCAGCACGCCGATCTCGAAGCCCTGGAAGTGGATCGCGTGCAGGGCCAGCCCGGCGAACACCTTGCTGAGCGGCGGCTCGATCACGCGCGAGACGTGCCAGAACAGGAACATGCCGCCCGTGGCCGCGGCTCCGAGCGCGGCCGCGAGCAGGTAGCTGCGCGTGAGCGCCGTGGCGAGCATCCCGATCGCCAGCACAGCCGCGCCGATCAGCAGCAGCCCGAGATAGCCGACCACGATCTGGCCCACGGACACCTTGCCGTTCACCATCACCAGCAACGGCATGTACAGCGTGAGCAGCGTGATGCCGCCCAGGAAGACGAACGCCGCCAGGAACTTGCCCAGCACGATCGCGGCATCGCTCACGGGCGCGGTACGTAGCAGCGCGATGCTGCGCGTCTGCCGCTCCTCCGCGATCAGGCGCACCGACAGCGCCACCGCCGCGATGGCCACCAGGCCGCTGGCATTGAAGAAGAACCGCGCGAGCACGTCCGCGGACAGGCGCTGGCCGGCGGCCGGCCCGAGCGCTTCCGCGTAGAAGAGCACACCGTCCAGCAGCAGCATCACCGCTGCCACGATCCAGCCCAGGGACGAGTGCAGATAGGCCAGCAGCTCGCGCCGGAAGATGGTGCTAAGCCCCCGCACGCTCACCTCCGACCAGCTCGAGGAATACGCTCTCCAGCTCCCGGTCCCCACGCTCGAGACCGAGCACATCGAAACCGGCTCCCACCAGCGCGCGGCACACCTCCGCGCGCCGGTCGCCGTGCGCCTCCACCGTCACCGCCACGGCACCGTCCTCGGTCCCCGTGACCGCCGCGTCCGCCACGCCCTCGACCGCCCGGATGCAGGCCAGCAGCGCGTCCGGGGCGTCGGTGGTGCGGACCGACACCCGCAGGCGACGCACCTCCCGCAGCCGTCCGGTCAGCTCCGCTTCCGTGCCCGACGCCACGATCCGGCCGTCGTTCACCACCAGCAGCCGGTCGCACATCTCGCGGATCTCGGAGAGGATGTGGCTGGAGAGGAGCACCGTGTGCCGGCCGTGCAGCGCCCGCACCAGCTCCCGCATGGCCACGATCTGCACCGGGTCCAGGTCGTGCGTCGGCTCGTCCAGGATGAGCAGCGGCGGCTCGTGCACGATGGCCTGCGCCAGGCCCACGCGCTGCCGGTAGCCGTGCGAGAGGTGCCGGATCAGGTATTCGTGCACCTCGGCCGTCTGCGTCCGCTCCTCCGCGGCGCGCACCCGGGCCGCCACCTGGGCCGCCGGGACCCCGCGCAGGCGGGCCGCGAACACCAGGTAGTCGCCCACGCGCATGTCCTCGTAGACGGGCGGGACCTCCGGCAGGTAGCCCACGCGCGTGCGCGCCTCGTCCGGCTGTCGGATGGCATCGACGCCATCGATCCACACCGCCCCCGCCGAGGGCACCAGGTCCCCGGCCAGGATGCGCAGCAGCGTGGTCTTGCCCGAGCCGTTCCGCCCGAGGATGCCGACCGTTTCGCCCGGCGCGATCTCCAGCGAAACCGGGCCCAGGACGGTCCTGCCGTCGTATGCTTTCTGTAGTTCGGCGACGCGAATCATGATCCCGTCGCAGCTGCGAGGCTGAAGATTCAGGTTGCGTTTCAAGGTCCCCGCCTGCGGCCGCAGCACGGGGCGCAACAGGCTAAAGAAACCGCCCACCTTGGGCAAGTGGGAGCAGAGCGGGCAGGTGCGCGGTCCGGCGTCGGTTCCGCCTCCGCCTGCTTGAGCCCGCCCCTCCTCCTTGCCTACATTCTCCTCCGCGGCCGGGGGGGTCGGAGTCCGCCGGGCGCACGGCCATCCCTGCAGGCGTGGTTTCATCCTCGAAGCGGAGCAAGGCTTGCCTCCTGAACTGGGCAGGACACCGGCCATCCGGCGGTGGTGGCTCGTGGTGCGGAATCAGCCCCGGCGAGCGGCGGGCGCGTTGGCGCTCGCCCTGGTCGTGCTCTTCGTGGCCCGGGTGCTCCTCCCGCCGGCCGTGCCGGTCGTGACGCTGACGAGCCGCACGGTGACCGAGACGCTGGTCAGCGCCGGGCGGGTCCGGAGCGTCTCCCGCGCCAGCGTGGGTGCGCCCGCGGGCGGCACGGTGGCGCAGGTGCTGGCGCGCGAGGGCGACCGGGTGCGCCGGGGGCAGCTGCTGGTGCGGGTGGAGGACGCGGAGGCGCTGGCGGCCGCGAGCGGGGCGCGCGCCCGGCTGGCGGAGGCGGAGGCGTCGCTCAGGCGGCTCGCGAGCGTGACCGCGCCGAGCAGCGCGGCGGAGCTGCAGGCCGCGGAGCTGGAGGCCCGCCAGCGCGCGCTGGACCTGGCGCGGATCCGCCGGCTGTACGAGGCCGGGGCGGTGAGCCGGACCGACGTGGAGCAGGTGGAGCGGACAGCGGAATCGGCCCAGGCCCGATATGCCGCCGCGCGCGGGTCGGCCGAGAGCCTGGCGCAGGGCGGTGCCGACCGCCGGGTCGCGGAGGCCGCCCTGGCCGGCGCGCGCGGCGCGCTGGCGGTGGCGGAGGCGAGGCTCGAACTGACCCGCGTGCGGGCGCCCGCGGACGGCCGGGTCCTGACCCGCATGGTGGAGCCAGGCGACATCGTGCCGCCCGGGCGGGTGCTGATGGAGCTGGCGCTCGACGGGCCGACCGAGCTCGTGACCTTCCCGGACGAACGCTCGCTGGGGCAGCTGCGGCCGGGCCTGCCGGCGGTCGCATCCGCGGACGCGTTCCCCGGCCTGCGCTTCGAGGCGGTGGTCGCGCACGTTGCCCCCGTGGTCGACCCCCAGCAGGGCACCGTCGAGGTGCGGCTGGCCGTGCCGGACCCACCAGCGTACCTGGTCCCGGACATGACCGTCTCCGTGAACATCGAGCTGGCCCGGCGCACCGCCGCCCCCACCCTGCCGCTCGACGCGGTGCGGGCACCGCTCAGCGACACGGCCTGGGTGCTGGCGCTGCGGCGCGGCCGGACAGTCCCTGTCCCCGTGCAGCTGGGCGCGCGTGATGCCGCCTGGGTGGAGATCCTGGGCGGCCTGCAGCCGGACGAGCGAGTGGTGGTGAACGGCGGCGAGCTGCAGCCCGGCGAGCGCGCGCGGGCGCGGCGGCGGGGCGCATGAACTTCGAGCTGATCGTGGCGCTGCGGTACCTGCGCGAGGGCCGCGGCCAGACAGCGTTGATCCTCACCGGCATTGCCGTCGGGGTGGGCGTGATCGTGTTCCTGTCCGCGCTCATCAACGGCCTGCAGACCAGCCTGATCGACCGCACGCTCGGCAGCCAGGCGCACGTGGTCGTGCGGCCGCCCGAGGAGCTGCCCCGCGTGCTCACCGCCGAGCCGGGCACGCTCCACGGCGTGATCGTGCAGCGGCCGCCCCAGCGGGTGCGCTCCATCAAGCAGTGGCAGCAGGCCCGGGAGGACATCGCGCGGTTCCCGGGCGTGGTCGCGGTGGCGCCGACCGTGATCGGACCGGCCATGGCCAGCCGCGGACCCGGCTCCAGCGCGGTGGCGGTCCGGGGCATCGACCCGGAGCAGTACCAGCGCATCGTCGCCCTGCGCGAGAAGCTGGTGGCCGGGTCGCTCGACCTCACCGGGTTCCGGGCGCTCATCGGCATCGACCTGGCCGACGATCTCGGCGTGCGCGTGGGCGACCGGGTGCGCCTCCAGGCCGGCCTGGAGCGAACCGCTGTCTACACGGTGGCGGGCATCTTCGACTTCGGCAATCGCGATCTTAACCAGCGCTGGGTCTTCGTCTCGCTGCGCGCCGCACAGGCGCTGTTCGCCCTCGATGGCGGGGTCTCCACGCTCGAGGTGCGAGGCACCCGCATCTTCGACGCCGAGGCGCTCGCGCAGCGCATCACGGAGCGCACCGGGCTCGTGGCGGACAGCTGGATGGCGGTGAACGCGCAGCTGCTGGTCGGACTGCGCTCGCAGAGCAGCTCCAGCTACATGATCCAGACCTTCGTGATCCTGGCGGTCGCACTCGGCATCGCCAGCGTGCTGGCCGTGTCCGTGGTGCAGAAGTCGCGCGAGATCGGCATCCTGCGCGCCACCGGCGCCCCGCGCGGCCGCGTCATGCGCATCTTCCTCATCCAGGGCGGGCTCCTCGGCCTCGCGGGCTCCGCGCTCGGGATCCTGCTCGGCATCGTCCTGGCCCTGCTCTTCGCCAGCCTCGCCAAGAACCCGGATGGCTCGGCCACCTTCCCGGTCGAGCTCACGGCCGCGCTCTTCCTGCGCGCCGCCGCCACCGCCGTCGGCGTCGGTATCCTCGCCGGCCTCTTCCCCGCCCGGCGGGCGGCCCGCATGGACCCCGCCGCCGTGATCCGCGGTGGCTGAGCCGCTGGTCCGCCTGCGCGGCGTGGACAAGGCGTACGTCGATCACGTCGTGACGCCCGTGCTGCACGGCATCGACCTGACCGTGCTGCCGGGCGAGTTCATCGCCCTGACCGGGCCCTCGGGCTCGGGCAAGAGCACGCTGCTCAACCTGATCGGGCTGCTGGACCGGCCCACGGCCGGCGAGGTGTATCTGGAAGGACGGGCGACGTCGGCCCTGAACGATGCCGAGCTCACCCGCCTGCGCGCCCGCCGCCTCGGCTTCGTGTTCCAGTTCCACCACCTGCTGCCCGCCTTCACGGCCGTCGAGAACGTGGAGCTGCCCATGCTCGCGGACCGCGGCCGGCGCGATCCCGAGCTGCGGGCGCGCGCGGCCCGGCTGCTCGAGAGCATCGGACTCGGCGACCGGATGCCCTACCTTGCGCCCGACCTCTCCGGCGGCCAGCAGCCGCGCGTGGCCATTGCGCGCGCGCACGCCGGGGACCCGCCGCAGGTGCTCGCGGACGAGCCGACCGGCAACCTCGACACCGAGAGCGGGCGGCAGGTGCTGGAGCTGGTGCGCCGGATCAACCGGGAGCGGCACACGGCGTTCATCATCGTCACGCACGACGAGCGGATCGCGCACCAGTGCGACCGCATCGTGCACCTGGTCGATGGCCGGATCGTGGGTGACGACGCGCCCTGAAAGGGGGTGCCCCGTGGCGGAAGCGAAGACGTCGTCCGTGGAAGCGCGGATCGCGGCGCTGGAGCAGCGCGTGACCGAGCTCGAAGCTCGCGCCCGGGTGACCCCGGTCCCGCCGCCGCCACCTGC
>VEPF01000460.1:0-1588 GCA_012027055.1 Gemmatimonadota bacterium
GCGGCCCTGGGGGCGAGGCCTTGCTGCACGGAGGCGATCATGCGATTGACTCCTTGGTGAAACCTGCGCGAGCCGGCCAGGCCCGCGCGGACCGGACCGGTCCGGTCCGCGCGGGCAGCCTGGTCGACGTGCCTACCAGCCGGGATTCTGCGTGAGCTTGGAGTTCAGTTCGATGGCACGCCACGGAATCGGGAACAGCTTCCACCTGTCGCCGATCGGCCGGCTATCGTACTTGGGCACGCTGCTGGTGAACGGGCTGCGGTTCGCCTGCCCCGTGCCCGTGCCCACGCCCAGCGCCATGGTGGCTTCGATGCGAGCCTTCGACCAGTCCCAGTTCCGGCGGTTGTCGTAGATGCCGTGCATCTCCATCGCGAACTCGAAGCGCCGCTCCAGGAAAAGTGCGTTCTTGAAATCCGCCTTGCTCAGGCCGCGGGTCATGGGCCCGAGGCCGGCGCGGGTCCGCACCTGGTCCACCTGCCCGTAGGCCTCGGTGGTCGGACCGGCGGTTTCATTGATGGCCTCGGCCAGGGAGAGCAGCACGTCGGCATAACGGAACATCATGTAGTCCGGCTCGGACATGCCGTCATCCGGGGCGGCCAGGTCCAGGTACTTGCGCGGGGCGGGCCCGGTCGAGCCGTAGGCGGACGAGGAAGTGATGTTCGGGGACGAGATCCAGCCCCAGGTAATCGTGACACCCTTGGTGTTGACGAAGCTGAGCAACCACGTGCCTGCCTTGCGCACGTCGGTGGCGGCGTACGAGTCGAAGAACGGGCGTTCGGCCTGGAACTGGTTCTGCGCAGTCGGCGGGTAGATGGTGGGCTCGACCCGCGGTGCGAACCACTCGCTCAGCCGCCCGCCCATGTTGTCGACGCGGATGTGCTGGAACGAGAAAACCACTTCCTTGCTCTTCTCATTGGTGCCGTCGAACAGGCTGGCATAGTTCGCGTCGAGCGTGTAGCCCATGGTCAGGACCTGACGGAACGCCGCCTCGGCCTTGGCGTTGTTGCCGCTCAGCTCGGGAACGGTGGCAGCGCTCTGCAGATAGGCCTTGCCCAGCAGCGTGAGCGCGGCTCCCTTGGTGGCCCGGCCGAAGTCGGTGGCCCCCCAGCTGGCCGGCAGCACCGCCGCAGCCTCGGTGAGGTCCTTGGCGATCTGGTCCCACGTGTCCTTGGCCGTGGACCGTGCCAGCGGCTCATCGGTGATCGACGTGGTCTCGACCAGCTTGAGGGGCAGTCCGCCGAACAGGCCGGCCAGCCAGTAGTAGTGGAGGGCGCGCAGGAATTTGGCCTCGGCCACGATCTGGTCCCGCCGGGTGGCGTTCATGTCGATCTTCGGCACCCGGTCGATCACGGCGTTGCAGCGGTTGATGCCGGCGTATGCCGCCTGCCAGACGGTCTGCAGATAGAGGTGGTTCGAGCCGAACTGCGGGTGGTAGTTGTCGACCAGACTCCGCTCGTTAGTGGCGCTGAGCCGGCTGGTGGTCACCTCGGTCGGGTACTCGACCAGCATCCACAGGTTGCGCCCGACGTAGTCGCTGGTGGACAGGGGCGAGGGCGTGTTCACGAACGCGGCGTAGGCCGCGTTGATC
>VEPF01000460.1:1598-6383 GCA_012027055.1 Gemmatimonadota bacterium
GGGCCACGAAATCGGAGGGCACCTCGGTCAGGAAATCGTCACTGCACGCTCCGGCAGCCAGAGTCGCGAGGGCCAGAGCGGCGAATCGCATCGAGTTCTTCATGGCTTCCTCGGCCTCTCAGTAGTTCAGGGTCACGCCGACCGTGATCGTGCGCGCCAGCGGATAGGCGCCGATGTCGATGCCGCGGTTGACATTCCCCACGGATTGCGCGCTCACATCGGGATCGAATCCCGAGTAGTCCGTGATCGTGAACACGTTGGTCCCGGTCACGTAGACCCGCGCGCCCCGCAGCCCCGCCCGGCTCTGCAGCGATTCCGGCAGCTGATAGCTCAGCGTGATGGACCGCAGCCGCAGGTAGGAGCCGTTCTCGAGCAGGTTGGAGGTGTAGTTGTTGGTGCCCACCTGGTTGGGGTTCTCGCCCAGCCGCGGGTATTCCGCATCCTGGTTGTCCGGCGTCCAGCGGTTCTCGTACCGGTCGCGCGAGAGGTTCACGCGCGGCCCGCTCTCGGTGCGGATCCGGTTGATGTTGAGCACCTTGCCGCCGTAGGCACCCTGCAGCAGCCCGCTCAACTCGAAGTCCTTCCAGGAGAGCGTGTTGGTGATGCCGATCGTGAAGTCGGGCGTGGGATCGCCGATGTCGGTGCGATCGTCCAGCGTGATCTTTCCGTCCGGCTCGAGCACCAGGTTGCCGAGGGAGTCGCGGCCGGCAACGTCCCGGACGAGCATGCTGAGTCGCGGATCACTCCCTCCGATTTGAAGCCGTAGAAGTAGCCGATAGGCTTGCCGACCTCGATGTGCGTGCCCGGCAGGTTGTAGTCGGTGGTGAGCAGGTCGGCCTCGATGGTACCGAGCCCGCCCAGGTCCACCACCTTGTTGCGGTTGGTGGCGTAGTTGATGTTCGCGCGCCAGGCAAAACCGCGCGGATCCCTGGGCTCGATGATGCGCGCGTCCAGCCCGATCTCGAAGCCCTGGTTCTCGACCTCGCCCAGGTTGGTAAGCGCCGACTCGAACCCGGTCTCGAACGGCAGGTTGATGGCCAGCAGCAGGTCGGTGGTGTTCTTCTTGTACCAGTCCGCCGTGAGCACGAAGCGGTTCAGGATGCCCAGGTCGACGCCGATGTCCAACTGGCGCGTGGTCTCCCAGGTCAGGTCCGGGTTGCCGACCGCGACCGGGTAGTAGCCGGCGTAGGGCGTGCCACCAAACGCGTAGCCCTGGTCGTTGAGCCGGGCCAGTGACTGGTAGGGCCGGATCGACGGGTTGCCGGCGAGACCGTAGGAGGCCCGCAGCTTCAGTTCGTTGAGCCACTCCCGGCCCTGCATCCATGGTTCCGCGGACATGCGCCACGCGAGCGCGGCCGACGGAAAATTGCCCCACTTCTTGCCCGACGCGAAGCGTGATGAGCCGTCCCGCCGGAAGGTGAGGGTGAGCAGGTAGCGGTCGAGCAGCGAGTAGTTGAGCCGGGTGAGCCACGACTGCAACGTCTGGCGCGACTTGCGCGAGCTGACACTGGGACCGCCTTCCTGCGTGCCCGCCCCGATGTCGTAGTAGCCGGTGATGTCGCTGACGAAGTTGGTGTTCGTCATGTTCTCGCCATCGACATCCTGCGCCTGCCTGGTGTAGCCGCCCAGCAGGGTGAAGTCGTGGGCCGTGCCGATCTCCTTCCGGTAGGTGAGCGAGTTCTCGTTCAACCAGGAGAAGGTGTTGCTGGTGGCCCGGATTGCCTCGCCGTTCACGGATGCCCCGCGCATGGTGTTGCGCGAGTAGTACGTGTAGCGCCAGCGGGACGCGTTGTCGGCGCCCAGGCTGATCCGTGCCTCCAGACCCGGCAGCAGCGTGGCCTTGGCGAACACGTTGCCCAGCAGGCGCGTGTCACCCAGGCTGTCCATCACTTCGCGCGCCAGGGAGATCGGGTTGGGCGTGGTGGGCGCGTCGAGCAGCGAGTTGTAGGCGTTCAGGTCGCTGAAGATGTAGCTGTAGGTGCCGTCCGCGCGGTACACCGGCAGGATCGGGACGTACTGGATCGCCGCGCTCACCGCGCCTGAGTTGGCGTTCTGCTGCCCGGCCGTGGGGACCGACTGAGTACGGGCCATGCTGGCAGTGAACGAGCCGCCGATCTCCACGCGCGAGCCCACGGCCTGGTTCAGGTTGAGCCGGGTGGAGTAGCGCTTGAAGCCCGATCCGAGCACGATCCCGTCCTGGTCGAACATGCCCGCGGAGAGCGCGTATCGGGTAGGCGACGTGCTGGAAGCACTCGCGCCGATCAGGGACAGCTGGAGGTTCTGGACGCCGGCATTGCGAAACAGTTCGTCCTGCCAGTCGGTGTTGATGCCCGACTGCAGGATCCGGTTGTAGACGCTGTCCGGGAACGGCGTGTACGGGTTGCTGGAGTTCGCGCCGTACTCGTTGGCGTAATCCATGTAACCCTTGGCGTCGAGCAGGTCGTAGCGCCGGGCCAGCGACTGCGTGCCGCGGTAGTAGTCGAGCGTGAACTGCGGCCGCGTGCCCCGCCCCTGCTTGGTGGTCACGATCACCACGCCGTTCGCGCCGCGCGCGCCATAGATCGCGGTGGCGGACGCATCCTTCAGGATGCTGATCGACTCGATGTCGCTCGGATTCAGTGTGGTGAGCGGGTTGGGCGGCGTGGTCCGGTCGCGACCCGCGTTGCCGACCGACGAACCCTCGATGTCGTTCTCGATCGGGAAGCCATCGATAACGTACAGCGGCTCCGAGTTGCCCGTGATCGACGAGGTCCCGCGAATGCGGATCGAGAGCGCCCCGCCCGGTTCGCTCGAGGCAGTGGTCACCTGCACGCCGGGCGACGTGCCCTGCAGCACCTGGTCGATCGACTTCACGACCGACTTCTCCAGGGCTTCCGTGCTCACCGACGCGACCGCGCCGGTGATCTCACGCCGGGTCTGCGTGCCGTAACCCACCGCGACGATCTCCTGCAGTTTCACGGCCTGCGTACTCATCTGCAGATCGGCCACCACGGTCTGGTTCGGGCTCACCACGATCGCCTGCTCCGCCGACTGGTAGCCGATCGAGATGGCCTGCACCGTGTAGCTGCCCGCCGGCACTCCCGTCAGCAGGTAGCGCCCGTTCTCGCTGGTCAGCCCGCCGCGGGTCGTGCCGGCCAGCACCACGTTCACTCCGGGAATCGGGCGCTGCGTCGCGACATCCGTGACCACACCCGTCACTCTGCCCGTCGCTTGCTGCTGCGCCTGCGCCCAGCTCGCGCTGAAAAGCAACAGGCACACGATGGCTGTGACCCGTGTCCAACTCATCCTGGACTCTCCTGCTGGGGAATCGGCCGCATGGCCGGGTGAAGACCGGGAGGGTGCGCACGCCGTGCGCGCGCTTCGAAACCGCAGGCCGTGGCGGTCCTGCTCCGAGATTGTTCGTGTTCCGAACATTTTGCGCCTGGCCACGCCCTGTCCTGCCTGCAAAGTTACCGGAATCGTCGTTGTGCGTGCGGCGCCGAGGCTGACGCCGCAGTCATTTGCCGGAGTCCCGGAGCGTCTGGCAGGACTTTGTTCGGCAAACGGAGGAAATCGCCGCAATCTAGTCCTGGACATTCCGCAGTCGCAATAGCGCGAGTGCGCGTGGCTCCCGCGGGCACGCGGACCCGGCGGCGAAGAGCAGGCGGGCACGGTGGGCGCGGGTGAGCGCAGGCGGCAGGCTGCTGAGCACGTCGCAGTAATTCCGACCAGAGAGGGCGGCATCGGCCCGGAAGAGCAGCGGCACGAGCAGGTCAGGGGGCGGAGTCAGCACCTGCTCGAGAGGCCATGGTCGAGCCGGGTCGGCGTAGGGCGCGAGGAAGTCGAGCGCGCGGGCGATGCTGCCGCCGCCGGGGGCGCGCCAGTGCCAGAGGTCGATGCCGAGGTGGCGGGCGAGGTCGGCAGAGCGGGCGAAGGCCTCGAGGGCGAAGGCGCTGTAGTGGAGCGAACGTGTGCGCTCGAGTTCGCGCGGGAGCCGGCCGGCGGAGTCGATCTGGGCGGCGATGCGCTCGGGCAGGCGCGCGAGGGCAGCGCGGGCAACGGGCGTGTCGGCGACGAACAGGGCGATGGCCGCGACCTGGGCGTCATACCAGTCCGCGTGGTTGTTGAGCGCCTCCTGCTCCTCCGCGCCGTGGGTGCTGTGGGTGAGCCACGCGAGGAACTCAGCGAACCAGGTGTGCAACCCGGCGGTGTCGGGGGCAGTCCAGCCGGGCGCGCCATCGAGGAGGGTGAGCGCGTCGGCGATGCGTCCCAGGTCACGGGTATCGATGATGCCGGTGCCCCGCCCCTCGGTGATGCCCGGGATGGCCTGGCCGTAACGGAGGTGCCGGTTCATGCGGGAGGCCGGGTCGAGGAACCAGGAGCGCAGGAGCAGCGCGGCGAGCCGGGGGTGGCGGGGGTCGCGCGTGAAGTACCAGGCGAGTGCCAGGGATTCGACGGCATCGGTGAGGGCATAGAGGCGAGGCGCGTCGGATTCGCGGCGCAGGACCGGATTGACCTCGCCATCGCGGCGGACGTAGGGCGTGCCGCCGGGCCGGGTGGAGTCCGGCCACCAGTAAGGACCCCAGCTGGCGTAGTCGTGGGGATCGCGGCTCGGGGGCAGCAGGCGCTTCACGGTGACCGCGAACGGGCCCGCCGTGAGGGCCGAGTCGGCCTGGGCGCGGAGCAGCGCGAGCGCCGGCAGGAGCCCGGTGTCTCCGTCCGCCAGGCGTTCGCGGGCAGCCCGCAGCAGGTCGCCGCGGAGCCAGAGCAGGCGGGGCGGGGCCTCCGAGAGCAGGCGGAGGCGGG
>VEPF01000158.1 GCA_012027055.1 Gemmatimonadota bacterium
AGGACCAGCAGTGGCTGCAGCAGCGTTCTCATGCGGACCTTCCGGGTTGTGCGTTCACCCTGCGACACCTGCAGGCAAGATAATGCACGCGGGACAAGCCCGCCGGGACCGGTCGCAAGGCACCGCGGCGGGGCCGCTTCGGGCGGATGCGCCCGAAACGCAGGCCGCCCGGCGGGTGACCGGGCGGCCTGCGGCGGGTGGGTGCGAACGCGTTCGGGGCGGCTACTTCAGGCTGACGGTCACCTTGCTCGGTTCCCAGTTCCTGAACTTCAGCTGGAAGGCAAATAGGGCTGGCGTGCCGTCGGGCCGCTCCAACATGCCGTGCAGGTTGACCTGGTATACGGACCCCATCGTGCGGCCGAAGAACTCGTCATTGGAGGTCACGATGACATGGGTCACGCCCTCAGCCAGCGGCTCAATGGTCGGATCGGCCAATATCGACGGACAGAATACCGGGAAGTGACCTCCGGAATAGGCCCAGACCTCCGTGGGCACATCGGACCCCTGGGCAACGCCCACCAGGCGGTCGGACAGGACCTTGTCGGCCCAGGTGACGGGGTCGAAGTAGACGTGATTCAGCCAGTGGTCCGCTTCAGGATGTTCCGGGTCGGGGTCTCCATAGAGCGCCCATGCCGCGCAATCTTCCCTGGCGTGCGCGCCCGCGAACACGATGACACCCGCGTCCGGGACGCCCCAGATCAGACCGAGGCCCCACTGACCCCGGAGCACGATCCCCGACTCGGCGGGGCCGTTGCTGATATCGAAGGCCGGCTCAGCCGGCGGGGACGTGGGCTGCTCGGAGCACGCGGCCAGCGCGCCGCCGAGCAGCAGCAGGACGAGTACCTTCTTCATGCATGCCTCCCTGGGAAAGGGCTGTCAAAGGACCACGCAACGCGGGGCGACTGGCGGCGCGGCGGTCAGTACGAAGTCCCCGTCGAGCATCGTCGGGGCATTCCTACACTGGCAGTCACGCCGACACCGTCCGGGCGGCTACACGATGATGCGAAGCCGTTCCGTGAGCGTTGGCTGGGCGTTGTGTGGCGGGGGCTGGCAGGACCCGCGGGCAGCCCATTCAGCCATGGCCGTGCGCGGGCCGACCAGCGATGATCCGGGCGCGGCCGCCGACTCCGTCTAGCTAAATTAGCTAATACTGGTTACCGTGAGGGCATGAAGATGGTAAACGTGCACCAAGCCAAGACCGAGCTCTCCCGTCTCCTGGAGGCTGCGGAACGGGGTGAGGACGTGATCATCGCCCGTGCAGGCGTGCCCGTGGCCCGGCTGGTGCCGGTGCGCGCGGACGAGCGGGTGCCAGGGCGGCTGGCCGGGCTGATCCGGCTCCGTGATGATTTCGACGCACCGCTTCCTGCCGACGTAGGCGCGGGTTTCGGGGTGGAGCCGAAGTGAAGCTCCTCCTGGACAGTCACGCCTACCTGTGGTGGCTGGCCGACGGGCCCGAGCTATCGGCTGCGGCCCGGGCCGCGATTGCGGACCCGGCCAATGTCGTGCTTGTAAGTGCCGCTTCCATCTGGGAGATCGAGATCAAGCGGGCCCTGGGGCGCCTGGAAGCCGGCTCCACCGACCTGGCGGCGGAGATCACAGCCAACCGCTTCGGGGAGCTGCCGATACGCGCTCGGCACGCCGCGGGCGCGGCAGGATTGCCCCGCCATCACGACGACCCCTTCGATCGAATGCTCGTTGCCCAGAGCCGGCTGGAGGGGCTGGTGTGCGTTACCAGGGACCGGATCTTCGAGCGCTACGGAGCAGCCTGTCTCTGGTAGGGGCCCGGAACTGGAGCGAAGCGAAGGCCGGCAGGGCGTGAACCCTGCCGGCCTTCTCGTTGTCCGTCGGGAGCCGAAGGCCTGACCGCAGGACCGCACGGGCCTATTGCAGGTAGTCACAAAGAGCGGCCACATCCTGCTCCTGGAAGTCGTTGTGGCCAGCGTTGAACTGCACTTCATTTGTGTTGAGGTCAATCACCAACTCGCCAGTCTCGCCGTAGATCACGCCATAGTGGGGAATTGTGACCATGACGGGAACTCCCCCCATTCGCAACAAGCTGGGTGCGCCGTCCACAAAGAACACATGGTCGATCTCGTGCTCGGCGGGTATTCCATGCACATGCTTCGATGGGTTAAGGTCATTGTAGTAGACGCTTGGTTCGACGACCTTGTACCGAGCTATTACCTGTACGAGTTGCCCCGCCTTGTCAAAGAGTATCATCTCGTTCGAGTGGATCAGATAATCGGTCAACACGTTCCAGTCCCCGCATGAGCCAATGAGCTGTCCTGTGGCCGGGAATTCATCTTCGAACCTGACGGTCCGACCTGCGTTCTCCCTCGACATCGCGGGCTGAAACGCGTCTTCCGGGGACATCGGCTCCTCGGAGCACGCGGCCAGCGCGCCGCCGAGCAGCAGCAGGACGAGAACCTTCTTCATACATGCCTCCAGGGAAAGGGCTGCCAAAGGATCACGAAGTGGGTAGCAGCTGGCGGCGCGGCAGTCAGTACGAAGTCTTCGTCGAGCATCGTCGGGGCATTCCTACACTGGCAGTCACGCCGACACCGTCCGGGCGGCTACACGATGATGCGAAGCCGTTCCGTGAGCGTTGGCTGGGCGTTGTGTGGCGGTTGAGGCGGGCCGATGGCCGACCACGCCGTTCTGGCGCGTGTGCGCCCGCCGGGCATATAGTCCCGTAATGCAGCCACCGGGTGCCTGGCACGCCGGCTGACGGGGACCGTCAGGAGTTCGACATGTTCCGACTCCGAGTACTCGGCGGGTTTTCGCTGGAAGGGCCACCCGGGACGGCCGCGTTCCCCATTCGCCAGCGCCGGGCGGGCGCGGTCATGGCGGTGCTCGCGGAGTGCGGCGACCTGGGCTGCAGCCGGGAACGCCTCATGGCGCTGCTCTGGCCGGAGAGCGACGAAGCCCGCGCCCGGCAGGCCCTCCGTTCCACCATCCACCTTGTCCGCCAGGCCCTGGGTCCCGATGCCGTGCTCTCTGCCGGCGAACTGCTGCGGCTGAACGCCGACGTGGTCGGGTCCGATGTGCAGTCATTCACCCACGGGTTGGCCGTCGGCCGGCTGATCGAGGCGGTGCACAGCTACGGCGGCCTCCTGCTCGATGGTTTCCACGTGGACGACGCGCCGGACTTCGAGCGCTGGCTGGACGCGGAGCGCGCGCGCCTGGCCCGCGAATGCATCGAGGCGCTGGAACGGCTGGCGCAGGGTGCGGAAGCAGTGGGCGCATGGGGCGAGGCGGCCGGCTGGTGGGCGCAGGCCGTGGAGCAGGATCCGCTGAACTCGCACTTCGTGCTGCGGCACGTGCGCGCCCTGGCGGCGCACGGCGACCGGGCCAACGCCGTCAAGGCCGCCGAAGTGCACGAGCGCCGGCTCCGTGAGGAGCTGGACATGGACGTCGATGCCGAGCTCCTCGCGGCCATCGATGAGGTCCGTCGCGGTGATCCGGCGGCCCCGGTCGCGCGGCAGGACCGCGGCATCCGCAAGCCGAGTATATCACCGCCAACGCCGACGGGGTCTCCCCCTCATCCAGACCTGGCGCAGACTCCGGCCGCTAAGGCAACGGCCGCGCCGGCGCGTCCGCCGCGCCCGCCAGCGCGGCACCGGCGAATCGCGGCGGTAGCTGCAATCGCCGTCGTCGTGGTGGTGGCAGCAGGCCTGCTCGCGACGTCGCTGATCGGGCGCAAGCCGGCGGCGAGCCCGCTCGACCCGACGGCCATCGCGGTGCTGCCGTTCCACGTGGTGGGCGGCGACAGCGCGAGCCCGGCGAGGGTGCTGGCGCGCTACATGGGCACGCTGTTCGAGCTGAAGGTGACGGGGGAGTTCGGGCGCCGGATCCGGCACCCCGGCAGCGTGGCGGAGCGGTTCCGGGCTGCCGGCGGGACGCTGGACACGATGATCTCCGAGGACGCCGAGCTGGCGGTGGCCCGGTCCGTGAGGGCGGGGCGGCTGGTGCGCGGCACCGTCGTAACGATGGGCGACTCGCTGGTGCTGTCGGCGAGCATGCTGGATGTCGCGACGGGGGCGGTGCGCGGACCGCCCGTGCGTGCCGAAGGCACCATTGCCCGGCAGCAGGAGCTGGTGGACCGCCTGATCATCCTGCTACTGGCCCGGGACGCCGGCATCTCGCCGGAATCCGCTCCCCCGCTCCCCCACTACAAGCCGGAAGCGATCCAGGCATTCCTGGCCGGCAACGCGGCGCCATCCTTCTCGGCGCAGATGCCCTTCTACCACGCCGCGCTGGCCGCCGACTCGAACCTGGTGGACGCGGCGCTGATGGCGTACGCGGTGGGGGAGAGCGCGCAGGACTCCGCGGAGTTGCGCTATGCCTGGGACCATCAGGATCGCCTGACCGAACGCAACCGCGCCTACCTGCAGGTGCTCGCCGCCGGCCGGCGGGGCAGCATCCGGACCGAGGCGGAGAAGATCGCGGGCCACGAGGCGCTCGCCGCCCGCTGGCCCGAGTGGCGCGGGCCCTGGGGCGAGATCGGAGACCAGCTGACCAACTTCGGTGCCCTCGCGAGCATTCCGGACTGGAGCAGGCGGGCGCGGCAGGCGTTTGGCCAGATGGACCGGCGCGGGGACTGGGTGTTCTGGCACCTCACCGAACTCGCCTTCTTCGATGGCGACACGGCCCGCGCCCGCCTGGCCATCGACAGCCTGGCCGCGAAGACGAGCCCGCGCAGCGACGTCGTCCGGCACCTGCCGGCCTACCGCTGGCGGCTGGCGGTCCTGAGGGGAGATGACAAAGAAGCGGCAAGGTTGCTCGGGGCCGTGACGGACGTGAATGGCGTGCTGCAGGGTGCGCTCACCGATGGCCGGGGCATCAGCCGGGCGCTCGATCGGCTCGCGCCGCGGGCTCCTGCATTGACCGCCATCTGGGGGTGGGCTCGCGGCGACGAACGCATGTGGCGGGAGGCGTGGCACCGAAACGGGTCGCCGGCCGGCGGCATCTCCGATGCGACGGCTCCCATCTTCTGGGCGCTGCTGCTGGGTCCCGCCCAGGACACCATCGCGGCCACGGCGCTCCGCAGGCTCGAGCAAGTCGCGGTTGGCACGCCGGCGCCCGCGGACCCCGACGAGCAGGCGCTCGCACGCTCCTGGCTCGTGCTGTGGCGGCTGGAGCACGACGACACCACCGGCGCGCGCGCGACCGGGCGCTGGCTCGATGGTGACGAGGACCGGCGCCATCGGTTCGCGGGCTGGTCCCGCCTGATCGACGTATTCCTCACGCAGGCGGAGGGCGGGGATGTGCACGCCGCGCTGCTGCGAATGGACTCAGTGGTGCGCGAGCTGCCGCTCCCGACCGGCTACCTGCGCTGGGATCCGCTGCCGGCCGAGGTGCACAACCTCACCCTGGCGCGCATGCTACCACGGTACGGAGAGCCGGAGCTGGGTCTGGCCGCCGCCCGGCGCCGCACGTTCCGCGCGGTCGGGAACTACCCGGACGCCCTCCCGGAATACCTGCGCGAAGAGGGCCGCCTCGCGGCGCTGCTGGGCGACCGGACCGGCGCGAGCCGAGCCTACCGCCACTACCTGGCCCTCCGCGAGAACCCCGATCCGCTCTGGCGCGCGTCGTGGGACTCCGTCCGCGCCGAGCTGGCCGCCCTGACGACGCGCTAGCACCAGGCCGGCCGCACCACTTCCGCCCGGTCGCAGCCCGAAGCGATGCACGGGCCACCCGATCCCGTCAGATTTCAACCTTCGCGCCCAGCTCCACCACGCGGTTGGGCGGCAGGCAGAAGTAGAGCGCGGCGTCGCGGGCGTTCTGTGCCAGCATTCGGAACAGCTGCAGGCGCCAGCGCCGCAGGAGTGGCGTATCCCGTTTCGTGACGATGGATTCCCGCCCGAGGAAATAGGACGTGGCCAGGGGCGCGAATCCGGTGCCGTCCAGCCGCAGGTGGCGCAGCGCGGCCGGCACATCGACATCGTCCATGAACCCGAAACGCAGCACCACCTGATAAACGCCCTCGCCCAGCCGCTCGCTGTAGGCCCGCTCGGCAGGCCGGACGTGCGGAACCCGCTCGGTGAGCACCGACAGGAGTACGACCCGCTCGTGGAACACCCGGTTGTGCTTGAGGTTGTGCAGCAACGCCGGCGGCGTGCCGTCGGGCACGCTGGACATGTAGACCGCGGTGCCGGGTACGCGCGCGGGCAGGTCCTCCAGGATGTCCGCGATCAGGAGGCGGGGCGGAATGCTGCGTTCCGCCAACTGCTCCGCCAGGGCCCGGCGTCCCGAGCGCCAGCTGGTCAACACCCCGATCAACACCCCCCCGACAGCCAACGGGAACCAGCCCCCGTGCGGAATCTTGAGCAGATTGGCGCTCAGGAAGGCCAGGGCC
>VEPF01000270.1 GCA_012027055.1 Gemmatimonadota bacterium
ATCGGGACGGTCCGATCGCAATTCCTGACCGGGGCGTGCCATGTCATCCTGCGGCCTGTACCTGCTCGGATTCGGCGCGCTGATCGTCGGCCTCGGCATGATTGCCTACCTGCTCGGCGTGCCCGCGATCTGGGTCACGGCCGGCAGCGCGGTGCTGATCCTCATCGGCGTTCTGGCCGGGTTGGCGCGCCTCCGGCGGCCGGATCCGCCGGGGACCTGAAGGACCGATCCTCGCCGAGGCCAGAGGGCCCGCGCGCCGGGACTGCGCCGCCTCGCCCGCCTGCCGCTCGGCCTTTTCCTTCCTTCCGGCAGCGGCCGTGCCTACCTTCGGTTACATCCCAACTGCGAAGGAGTCCGCCATGTGGGGCCTGATTGTCCTCATCGTGATCGTCGGCTTCGTCTTCCTGCTTTACAACAGCCTGGTCAAGCTGCGGGTGATGGCCGAGGGCGCGTGGGCCGACATCGACGTGCAGCTCAAGCGGCGTTACGACCTGATCCCCAACCTGGTCGAGACGGTCAAGGGCTACGCGGCGCACGAGCGCGGTACGCTCGAGGCGGTCGTGGACGCGCGCTCCCGGGCCATGTCCGCGCAGGGACCGGCGGCGCGAGGTACGGCCGAGGGCGAGCTGACCGGCGCGCTGCGTTCGCTGTTCGCGCTCTCCGAGAACTATCCGCAGCTGCGGGCGGCCGAGAACTTCGGCCAGCTACAGGGCTCCCTCGCGCAGATCGAGGACGCCATCCAGAACGCCCGCCGCTACTACAACGCGGTGGTGCGTGACCTGAACACGAAGATCCAGCAGTTCCCGGCGAACCTCATCGCCCTGTCGTTCGGCTTCAAGCCGCGCGAGTTCTTCGAGGCCGGCGAGGCGGAGCGGGCCACGCCGCAGGTGAAGTTCTAGGTACTCCCTGCCACCCGGTGACGCCGCCATGAGATCCTGGATCGCGGCAGCGGCCCGCGCGGTGGCCGCCGCTCAGCTGGTGGCGGCCAAGGGCCAGCTGCCGCACGGCCTCTGCGCCCAGGGGCGGCAGCTCGACATCCTGGCGTTTCATTCCGAGATCCTGGTCCGCCGGGACGGTTCGCTGCACGTCAAGGAGACCATCACGATCCGGTTCCAGGGAGAGTGGAACGGGATCTACCGCACCGTCCCGGTGCAGTACCGGGCGTCGGCGAACCTGAACTACCGGCTGCGGCTGCGCGTCACCGGCGTACACGATGCGGCCGGCAACGAGCTGCGTACGGAGGAGCAGCGCAAGGGTGGGAACCTGGAGATCAGGGCCTGGGTGCCGGGTGCCCGGGATGCCACGCACACCGTGGTGTTCGAGTACCAGGTGGCGAATGCGTTGCGCGCCTTCCCCGATCACGACGAGCTCTACTGGAACGTGACCGGCGACCAGTGGTCCTTCCCGATCCGGGACGCATCGGCCGATGTGTATTTGCCGCCTGCAGCCACGGGCGTGCGCACCACTGCCTTCACCGGCGCCTACGGCTCCACCCGTCAGGACGTGACGGAGGAGACGGTGGCCAACGTGGCGCGATTCCACACGCGCACCGAGCTCGGACTGCACGAGGGTCTCACGGTGGTGGTCGGCTGGAACCCCGGCGTGGTGGCACGGCCGAGCGCGTTCGACCGCGTCCGGGACTTCCTGCTCGGCAACGTCCTGCTGCTGGTCCCGCTGGTTGCGCTCTGGGGCATGATCCTGCTCTGGCGCCGCTACGGCCGCGATCCGGAACTGGGGGCGATCGCGCCCCGCTACGAGCCGCCGACCGGCATGACACCTGCCGAAGCCGGCACTCTGATCGATCTTTCCTGCGACATGCGCGACATCACGGCCACGCTGGTGGACCTGGCCGTGCGCGGCTTCTTGCGCATCGAGGAAAGCGAGCACGAGCATCTCTTCGGGCTCGTCAACTCGCGCGACTACACTTTCGTGCGACTGACCGGCGTCGATGAGTCGGACCTGAAGGAGCACGAGCGGGACCTGCTGGCCGCCATTTTCGAGGATGGCCCCACGACGACGCTCAGCTCGATGCACAATCACTTCAACCGCACGCTGACCGAGGTCACGGACAGCCAGAAGGCGTCGCTGGTCCCGGACGGCTACTATCCGCGCAACCCGACCACGGTCCGAACGCTGTTCGTGATCGCGGGAATCGTGGTCGGCGTCGGCGTCCACCTGCTCGGCATGGCGCTCGCCGCCCAACGCGGCAGCAGTCCCGTCACCGCCGCGCTGGCCGGTGTGCTCACCGGCCTGGTGGTGGCCATCGTGGGCTGGTTCATGCCGGCCCGCACGGTCCGGGGCACCAACGCGCTGCGCGAAGTGCTGGGCTTCCAGGAGTTCCTGAACCGGGTCGAAGCCGAGCGCTTCGAGCGGATGGTGGACCGCCCCGAGCTGTTCGAGCGCTACCTGCCCTTCGCCATGGCCTTCGGGGTCGAAAAGCGTTGGGCGAAAGCCTTCGAAGGGATCTGCCAGACGCCGCCGGACTGGTACCGTGGCTACCGGGGCGGCCACTTCCAGACCGCGCTGTTCGTCGCGGACATGGGCCGCCTCAGCAGTGCTGCCGGCAGCCCCATGCAGTCGGCGCCGCGCTCCTCGAGCGGCTCGTACGGCTTAGGCGGCGGCGGCTTCAGCGGCGGTGGGTTCGGGGGTGGTGGCGGCGGCGGCTTCTGAGCCCGCGGGCTGCCGCCCGGCCGGCCGCCTGTGGGCGCGGCAGTTGCCGTCGGGCGCGTGCGCCGACACCGCGCCGGCACCCGGCCATCGCAGGAGAGAGCATGGAATCGCTGGTGGTAGTCGCATACCCCGAACCGCTCCGGATCGAGGTCCGGCCCATCGAGGAGGTCGAGGTGCCGGCCGGCAGCATGGCGCTCGGCTATTACCACGCGGGCCGGGTGGTGGCGCGCGGCGTGGTGTCCGAAGACGCGCTGCCTGCCATCGCCGGTCTGCTGCGCAACCCCGTGTCCGTCGCGCTCGCGGCCACCGCCGATGAGCAGGGCAACATCGAGGCGCGGATCTGCCTGGTGCTCCCGGTGACGGAGGAGGAGCTGCGCGCGCCGGATGAGGACGAGGGCGGCAGCGAGGCGTGGCGGGACAGCGTACCCGCCCCGC
Organism: Gemmatimonadota bacterium; assembly: GCA_012027055.1. Taxonomy (GTDB): domain Bacteria; phylum Gemmatimonadota; class Gemmatimonadetes; order Longimicrobiales; family RSA9; genus VEPF01. The sequence continues at coordinate 3,106 of VEPF01000270.1, forward strand.
CCGACCTGGCCGAGCCCTGGGCCGATGCCGGGGAGCCGCCCTCCGGCGGACCGGAACAGTCACAGCTGGCGTTGCTGCCGATCGGCAACGCCGTGCGCAGTGCCCGTGACCGACACGCCGGGGAAGTGCTCGGCGATGCGCGCGAGATGCTGGACAACCTGCTGGAGGGTCGGGGCCGGGATGCCGAAGACAAGGCCATCGACGACCTGCTGTCTTCCCTCTGAGGCGCGCCCGATGAGCTACGATGCCGGACTCCTGCAGCGCGCCCTCGACGCGCTCGACCAGCTCGCGGCCGGACCCGTCCGGCACCGACCCGTATTCGGCATGCGCGGGCTCATGTTCGGGGACCGGATGTTCGCCGCCATCGGCAGCGAGTCCATGATCGTGAAGCTCCGCCCGCGCGAGCTGCCCGAAGCACTCGCGCGTCCGGGCGCCACCGCGTTCACTCCCGGCGGCAGCCCACTTGGCAACTGGGTGGAAGTTACCGACGAAGCCGTCGCCGACGATCCCGAACTGCGCGACTGGCTCGCCGCCGGCCTCCGCGCGCTCCGTGCCTCGGACTGAGCGGACCGCTGGAGCCGGCGTTCCGGTCCGAAGGTGCGGCGGGGGTTGTTCCCCGGGTGAGTGGTTCGTCGCACCCCGGGAGCGACCCCCGCCGCACCGCGCTCCGAGCTACACCTGCTCCAGCGCCTGCGCGAGGTCCGCGATCACATCGTCCGGGTTCTCGATCCCGACGCTGATGCGTACCAGCGCCGCGCTCACGCCCAGCTCGGCGCGTTCCTCGGGCGGCACGTCCGAGTGCGTCATGCTGGCCGGGTGCTCGGCAAGCGATTCCGTGCCCCCCAGGCTCACCGCCAGCTTCACCACCTGCAGCGCGTTCAGCAGCCGGAACGCTTCCGCCTCGCCACCCTGCACCTCGAAGGAGAAGGTGGAGCCGGCGCCCAGGCATTGCTTCTGGTAAAGCGCCCCGTCGGGCGAGTCCGGTGGCAGGAACGGGAGGTAGTGCACGGTCCGGACCTTCGGGTGGGTGCGCAGGTATTCCGCCACGTAGCGCGCGTTCTTGAGCGACGAGGTCATGCGCAGCTTGAGCGTTTCCAGCGAGCGCAGCACCAGCCAGCCGGTCATGGGATCGCACATGGTTCCGAAGATCGTGCGCGTGGTGCGCACCGGTGCGATCAGCGACTCCGGCCCGAGGCAGGCACCCGCGATCAGATCGCTGTGGCCCCCCACGTACTTGGTGAGCGAGTACAGGACCAGATCAGCGCCGTGCTCGAACGGCCGCTGCCACAGCGGCCCCAGGAACGTGTTGTCCACCACCACCAGCGGTCGTTCGCCGGTAGCGTCGGTCGCGCTGCGCGCCAGCTCCGCGCAGCGGGCAATGTCGACCAGCGCGTTCGTGGGATTGGCCGGGGGCTCCAGGCAGATCACACGTAGCCGCCCGGCCGCGCGCGCTGCCGCGAAGCCTTGCTCCAGGGCTGCGCTGTGCCCGGCCCGGGACCCCGCCCGGGTGATGCCGAACTCGGGCAGCCCGTGGTGCGGCAGGTAGTCCGTGCCGCCGTAGCCGGGCGAGCTGTGGAGCACGACGTCGCCCGGCCTCAGGTACGACAGCAGCGTGGTGGTGATGGCGGACATGCCGCTCGAGAACACCAGGCCTGATTCCGCCCGGTCCCAGATGCAGAGCCGCTCCTCCAGCACCTGCAGGTCCGGGTTGTTGAGCCGCGAGTATATGAGTCCCGCCTCTTCCGACGGCTGCCGCTCGCGCAGCCCGTACGCCAGCTCGAAGTACGCCTTGCCGGCTTCGGCGCTCTCGAAGACGAAGGTGGAGGTGTGGAAGATCGGGCATTTCAGTGCCCCCTCGGAAAGCCGGGGGTCGTAGCCGAAGCCCATCATGAGCGTTTCCGGATTCAGCTCCTGCGCGCCCACCTTCCGGTGGCGGTAGCCGACGGCCGTGTCGTCACCCATCTTCGCTCCTCTGGCTGATTCACTGCCATACCTGGCGCGCGGGAGCCGCTCCCGCGGCATGCCCGGGCGGTGGCTGCAACCTACGCGGCGCGACGAGCGAGCCACAACCTGAACACGACCGACGCAGCGCCTTTCCGGCGCATCTTCGAGCGGGTGCACGCCGCCCACCCCGACTGCCTGGCGGACGAGTGGCTGACGCACCCCTGCGCCGATGCCCACGGCCGTGACTGCTGCCGCCCGATCGTCTGGAGCCGGCGCAACGGGCCGTGGCACCGGCACGAGGTGATCTTCGTGGGGGCCGCGCCGGGCAACGCCGGCGGCAAAGGCGGCGGCCGCCTGGGCGCCCACGGCACCCGGATCCCGTTCGGCGGCGATGTTGCGGGCGCCAATCTGGATGTGCTGCTCGGCAGCATCGGCCTCGACCGCAATCACACCTTCCTGGCGGCTGCCCTGAACCAGTTGCCCGCGGCGGGCGGAGGCGAGCCGGGGCTGGCGGAGCTGCAGGCGCCGGTCGGTGACTACCCCAGCAGCCTGCACCTGCTGCGGGACACCATCATCGCCTGCGGTCCCGGCCTGTTGGTGGCCCTCGGCAACGTGGCGCTGCGCGCCGCGCTGGCGGCCGTCCGGATCATCGATCGGACACCGCCCCCCCGGTTGCCGGCCCTGAGCCGGATCCGGCGCGCCGGGCTGTCGCGGACCCAGCTCGAGGCCTGGCCACAGGCGCTGCTTCCGGCCGAATCGTTCGGGGCTGGCTGGCGGTCTTCCTGGGGGGCGGAGCCCCTGCCGCACCTGCTGCTCATCACCCACCCCAGCGCGCAGAACATGTCCCCGTTCGCCGGTCCGGAGACGCGGTTTCACACCCGCATGCTCGACGCGCGCGCGGCGCTGCGGCACGCCGTGGCCGCGCGCTTCGGCTGGGTGATCCCTGCCACCCGCGCGGAACCGCCCGCTGATGGCATCTACGCGCTGCCCGAGTGGCGCGAGCTGGGCGCGCCCCGGCATGCCCGGCTGGACCGGCTCTGGCGCGCCCGCGGCGTGTGAACGGGCATCGGGAACATTGACCCAAACGCTTGGCGGTCTTAGCGTTCAGCGAATGGTATACTACGCCCGCATACCGTTGCGCATCCTGATCCCCACCGTCACCGTGCACCTCCGGACCGACGATGGCGAGCTGTCCATCCGCGCCCGCTGGCGCAGTTCACCGCTGCAGCTGCAGCGCCTGAGCCTGCACCGCATGCGGAATTGTCGGCTGTTGGTTCGTGGA
>VEPF01000092.1 GCA_012027055.1 Gemmatimonadota bacterium
CGCCCGATCTGCCCCGCACCCACCAGGGCCACACGCCAGCCCCGCTCCAGCCCCAGGATCGACCGCAACGCCGCACTCAGCTGCGCCACGGAATAACCCAGCCCGCGCGTCCCGAACGTGCCGAAGATCGACAGGTCCTTGCGCACCTGCGCCGCCGTCGTGCCGGCCCGCCGCGCCAGCTCCCCGCTCGCCAGCGTCGCCGCACCCTCCGTCCGCAGTTCATCCAGCACGCGCAGATACACTGACAGCCGGGCAACCGTCGATCCGGGGACCTTCTTCATGTGCTCCAGGATTGGGTCTGCAGCCGGGGCGCAACGCTTGTGAAACCGTTCACAACCCAACCTACCGCCCGGTCGGACGCGACGTCAATTGCGCGCCGGAGCCGGCATTGCCGGCAGCAGGATGCGGAGTGTGACGGTCGCGGCGGCGGGTACCATGACCACATCGCCGCGCAGGGCGGCGAGGGCGCTGCGGGCCATGGCGATGCGCAGCCCAGCGCCGCTCAGACGCGGCTGATCCGGCGCGTGCAGGGAGCGGTCCGGCTCGTCCCGGTCGGGCTCGAGACCGGTGCCCTCGAGATCGAGCTGCACGCCTTCGCCCGGGGTGCTCGCCTGCACCCGGATGGCCCCGCCCGCCGTGCTTCTGATGGCGGCCACGAGCGCCAGCCGCAGGGCGAGCCGTAGCCGCTCCGGGTCGGTTTCGAAGGCGGGCAGGTCCGGGACCGGGCCCAGCTCGACGGCGGTCGCGCGTCCGGAGGCTACCTGTCCGATCGCGGCGATGACGCCGGTGAGCAACTCCAGCAGGTCGGTCCGGACTCGCTGCGGCAGGAGTTCCCGGCCCCGGGCGGCGGACAGCTCGCCCAGCCCGGCGGTCAGGTCGAACAGCTGGTGGGCAGAGTTTCGGATGCGGGCCAGGGCGTCCCGCACCCCGCCTGGGACGTCGCCCAGAATGCCCTCGCCCAGCAGTTCATCGAAGCCGAGAATGGCGCCGATCGGGGGCCGGAGCTCGTGGGCCAGGGCTGCCAGCAGCTCTCGCCTGGCCTCCAGCGATTCATCGGCCCGGCCCAGCTCGGGCGTCATTCCCACGAGCTGGCCTCGCTGCGCCCATCCCGGCGGGGGCAGCCCAGCCGCCGCAGCGCGCGCATCAGCCGGACGAATTCGGCTGGGGCCAGGGATTCCGGCCGCGCGACCGGCTCGAACCCGGCCGCCGCCAACAGGGCCACGTGATCGGGGTCGCGCTCGTAGCCAGGCGCCTCGCGCAGGATCCGCTGCAACTGCTTGCGCCGCCAGCCGAAGGCGGCGCGGGTGAGCGCGCGCAGGTCCGCCTCCTCGTCGGGTTCGAGGAGAGGCGGCTGCCACGGGGTCAGCCGCACCACGGTCGAATCCACGCCGGGCACGGGCCGGAAAGCCCCGCGCGGCACCTGGAAGAGCCGCTCCACCCGGGCCGCGGTCTGCACGCCGACGCTCAGTGCCCCATAATTCCGACCGCCGGCCGGGGCGAGCATCCGCACCGCCACCTCGCGCTGCACCATGAGCACGATCAGCGCGGCTCGCCGGCCGGGCTGGAGCAGGTGGAAGATGAGCGGGCTGGTGATGTGGTATGGGATGTTGCCGATCACCTTGAGGCGGGCCGGAGCCACATCCAGGGCGGTCAGGTCGAGGGTGAGGGCATCCTGGTGCCTGACCTCCACATCCGGGCGCGCGCCCAACTCGGTCTGCCACTGCGCGGCCAGGGCGTCATCCAGCTCGACCAGCACGAGGCGCCGCACCCGGCCGACCAGGTGTCGGGTGAGCGCGCCGCGCCCGGGCCCGATCTCCACCACCGCATCATCGGGCTGCGGTTCGAGCGCGGCGACGATGCGTTCCTGGTAGGCTCGCTCGACCAGGAAATTCTGGCCCAGCGACTTCTTCGCGGGCGCGCTCACGTCAGCCGCGCACCAGCAGCATGGTGCGGTCGTCGGGGGGAACGGTGAGCACCACCCGCTCGGTGGCGCCGAACAGCTCGGTCAGGATCTCCGGGAGGGGTCGGGCGCGCAGGCGTACCAGGTCCGCGACCAGGGCCTGCTCGCCGGCTCGGCCGGCGCGCGCCGGATAGGCATCTGAGAGGCCGTCCGTGAACAGGCAGATCAGGTCGGTGGCAGCCCAGCCGGTGGTCCCTTCGCCGTAGCGATCGTGGGGCATCATGCCGAGCGGCAGGTCGGTGGCCCCCAGGCGCTCGGCGCGCCCGTCCGCGCTCACCCGGAAGGCGTGGGGGTGCCCGGCATTGGCGTAGACCAGCGTCCCGACCCGCCGGTCCACCACGCCGTAGAACAGCGTCAGGTACATCTCGGTGCTCTCCAGTTCCTTGGCGAGCGCGCGGTGCACCCGCCGGAGCACTTCCGCGGGCGGGTTCGCATCCTGCGCGTAGATGGCCACGGCGCTGCTGGTGAGTGCCATGATCAGGGCCGCGGAGAAGCCGTGGCTGGAGACGTCGCCGATCATGATGCCCAGCCGGTCGTGGGAGAGCCGGAACAGGTTGTAGAAGTCGCCGCCCACGGACTCCGCCGGCGCGCAGCGCGCCGCCACGTCCGGCGGTGCCTGGAAGCTGCCGGGATCCGGCAGCAGCTTGAGCTGGAGGTCGTGCGCCAGCTCCAGCTCGCGCACCAGCCGCTCCTGGCGCAGGCTCTCGCGCAGCAGCCGCTGTGTCTCGAGCGCGGCACCGATCTGGCTGGCAATGGCCGCGAGCAGGCGCGCATCGCCGGCGCTGAAGCGCACGTTGCTGCGCCGTCCCACCAGCGTGATTACGCCTACGGTGCGCGCCGTTCCTTGCGGCGGCGTGTAGTTGACGGGCACGGATAGGAACGCCTCGGAGCGGCGCGGCGGCGGCTCCAGGCGCGCGGCGCTGGGCCGCAGTGCGCCGCGTTCCAGGTTGAGCGGCTGCCGCTCCCGGAACACCAGCGCCGTCGCCGACTCCGGGGCGTTCACCGGGAGCGAGCCGCGCACGCCGTCGTCGCCCACCGCGGCCGCGAGCTGCAGCCGGTCGGCCTCAGCGTCATGCACCCACAGCGTGGCGCGGCGCGCGCCCAGCACGTCCGCCACCTCGCTCAGGATGCGCGTGGCCGCTTCCGGGAGCGAGAGCATGGAGCCCAGCACCTCGCTGATGAAGTAGAGGAGATTGATCTCCTCGTACCGCTCGCTCAGCTCGCGCGCGGCGGAACGTGCATCCATTTCCTGGGTGACCAGCTGGCTCAGCACCTGCGCCAGGAACCGTCCCTGCCGGCTCGCGCGCCGCAGTTCCAGCTCCAGCGGCACGCCGTCCAGCGGCTCGATCGGGTAGTGCGCGCTCCCTGCCCAGGGCTCGGCACCCGCCGCCTCCGGGTACAGGCACGCCCGACCCGCTGCCGTTTCCGCCCAGAGGCGCACTTCGGCCGTGCCGGGCGCGCTCCGGTACCTGTCGAGCAGCACGGCGACGGCGTGCGGCACCGGGATGCGCTCGACCACCGCGGTCCGCTTCATGGCCCCGACGCGCGTTCGCCCGGCACCGCCGGCTGCCGGAGCAGCACCATGCGGATGGAATTGCCGCGCTCGTTGAACTCCACGCGGTCCATCAGGTTGCGGATCAGGAACAGCCCGCGGCCGCAGGGAAGCTGCCGGTTGGCGGGCAGGGTGGGATCCAGAATGCTCGCGGGATTGAAGCCGCAACCTTCGTCCGTCACCTGGACGGCCAGCTCGTCGCGGCTCAGGCTCGCCTCGATCCGCACGCGCTTGCGCGGGTCGTGGCAATTGCCGTAGAGCATTGCGTTCGCCAGCGCCTCGGTGAGGCCGACGCGGAAGTTCAGGCGCAGCCGGTCGTCCTCGAAGCCGGCTTCCCGCGCCCGGTCCACGAGATAGTCGACCGAGCGCTCGATCGCCTTCAGGTCGTTGGGCAGCTCCAGCAGGTAGTCAAGCTGCATGCCCTCATGATAGGACCCGGAGCCGCCCGCCGGAAGTCAGAACGACGCCAGCGCCTCGTCGCGATGGCCCGCGATGTGGAACAGCGTGTCCAGCTTGGTGAGCTCGAACAGCGTGCGCAGATCCTCGTTCAGGTTGGCCAGCCGCAGCTCGCCGCCCAGCTCGCGGATCTTCTTCGACAGGCTGACCAGCACGCCCAGGCCCGAGGAATCGATGTACCCGGTGCTCGAGAAATCGATCAGGAACTTGCGCCGGCCCGCGTCCAGCTCCGCCAGCACCCGCTGCTTCAGCTCCTGCCGGTTCCCCACGATCAGCTGGCCTTCGACGTCGATGACCGTGACATCACCCAGCTGCTTCATCTCGAAGCTCATTCCCCCTCCCGTTCGTGCGGCGGAACCAGGTGCCAAGGCAAGTATGGTGCCCGGGCGGAGCCGCTCACGCCCGGGCGGAGCCGCCCCCGCCCGGGCGGGGGCGCCGCGGCCGCGCGCCGCGCGCCCCGTCCGGAGGACCGCGCTACTGTGCCTGCAATGCCGTGATGCAGGCGGTGTCCATGATGTCCTCGGCGCTCGCGCCGCGGGACAGGTCGCTGCACGGCAGGGCCAGCCCCTGCAGGATCGGCCCGATCGCGTCCGCGTGTGCCAGCCGCTGCACCAACTTGTAGCCGATGTTGCCGGCGTCCAGGTTGGGGAACACCAGCACGTTCGCATCGCCCGCGATCGCGGACCCCGGCGCCTTGCGCATGCCCACCGCCTTGATCAGGGCGCTGTCCGCCTGGAACTCGCCATCCGCCGCGATCTCCGGGTGCTCCGCCTGGAACAGCGCCACCGCGTCGCGAACCTTTGCGACGCTCGGGCTCTCCGCGCTCCCGCGCGTCGAGAACGAGAGGAAGGCGACGCGCGGCTCGTCGCCCACGATCCCGCGCCGCGCACGCGCGGCCGCGAACGCGATGTCGGCCAGTTGCCGCGCGTCCGGGTCCGGCACCACGGCCGCGTCCGTGAACGTCAGCACCTCCGGCCCGGCGGTCCCGCGGAACGGCGGCACCACCATGTAGAACGCCGACGAGATGGTGGTGATGCCCGGGGCCAGCCCCACGCACCAGATCGCGGCCCGGATGACGTCGCCGGTGGTGTTGGCCGCGCCCGCCACTGAACCATGCACCTCGCCGGTGGCCACCAGCATGGCCCCGAACACCAGCGGATTCTGCAGGTGCTCGCGCGCGATCTCCTCCGTCCAGCCCTTGCTGGCTCGCCGCGCCGCCAGCCGCGCGGCGAAGCCGGCCACACGCTCGTCCTGCCGGTGGTCGATCACCGTGATCGCCGCCGGGTCCGCGCCCTGGGCGGCTACGCCCGCTCGAACGCGGTCCGGGTCACCCAGCACCACCGGCTGCAGCAGGCCCGCCTGCCGCAGCCGCGCCACCGCCTCGATGGTGCGGGGATCGTCGCCCTCGGGGAATACCACGCGGCGGGGCTGTGCTGCCGTCCGCCGCCTGACGTCTTCGTGAAACGCACTCACGTGCTCACCTCGTTATTGGGGAACCGCGCCCGCAGCGCCGCGAGCACCGGCGCGGAGACGAACTCGCTCACATCGCCGCCGAGCGATGCGATTTCCCGGACCAGCGATGCGGACAGATACGAGTAGTGCTCGTCCGGTGCCAGGAAGATCGTCTCCAGCTCGTTCCAGAGCTGGCGGTTCATCAAGGCCAGCTGGAACTCGTACTCGAAATCGGAAACGGCCCTGAGGCCGCGGATCATGATGCGCGCATTGCGTGCACGCGCGAACTGGACGAGCAGCCCGTCGAACTCGGCTATGTCGACGCGCGGCTCGTCCGCGAACACCTGTTGGATGAGTTGCAGCCGCTCGTGGATCTCGAACAACCCCTGCTTGGCCTGGGTGCGCCGGTGCGCGACCGCGACCGTGATGCGGTCCACGAAGCGCAGGGCGCGCCGCACGATGTCCTCGTGCCCGCGCGTGATCGGGTCGAACGAGCCCGGGTAGATGGCGATGCGTTCAGCGCTCATGGCGTTACCGGTGCCGGAATGAAGGCCAGGGCCGTATCGCCGTACCGGCGGGTATGCATTCCCGGCAGGACGGGGAGCGGCTCACCGGCCCGATGCTCGATCCACAACTGCGCCGCAAACGGCACGACGCGGAACAAGTCCACCAGTCCCTCCGCCGCCCCGACGCCGTAGGGCGGATCGGCCAGCGCAATATCGAACGCGAGCGGCTCCAGGCGCGCCACGTACCGCAGCGCATCCCCGCGCACCACCTGGACCTGGTCCTCCACGCCCAGCTTCTGCACGTTCGCGGCCCGGGCCCGCAGTGCGCCGATCGCCTTTTCCACGACCGTGGCGCTCGCCGCCCCGCGCGAGAGCGCATCCAGCCCCCGGGCCCCC
>VEPF01000043.1:0-1293 GCA_012027055.1 Gemmatimonadota bacterium
GCGCATCCCGCTCCACCAGGATGGTGCGCAGGCCCTGCTGCGCATCCGCCACCGCGCTCCGCCGGTAGGCCACGAAGTCCGTCAGCCGCTCCGTGCGCCGCCGGGCCGCGGTCAGCGCGGTCGCCATGCTGGCCGCGAAGTGGTGGGCGGCGGCCTCGCGCAGGGTCATGAGCGTGCCATCGCTCCGGCGCACCGCGCCGCCCGCGCTCGAGGCCTGCTCGTACGTCATGCCCGCGGCGCCCGTGAGGATCGGCCAGCTTACACCGTAGCCGGGATAGAACTCGTCATAGCCTTCGCGCCGGAAGAAGGACCAGCCGTGGGCGTCGAACGCGGCCGCATTCGCGGCCGCGAAGATGTCCCACCACTTCTGGATGCTCGGGTGCACGTTCTGGTTCACCGGCTCCATGGGCGGCGCGAAGAAGTACGTGGAGCTGGAGCCCATCTCGTGCAGGTCCACCGCCACCTGCGGGTGCCAGGTCAGGAACACCTGCACGTGCGCGGCCGTCTCCGGGTGCGACTGCACGAACCAGTCGCGGTTCATGTCGAAGCCGTAGTGACTGCCCCGCGCCCCCGGCCAGTTGCCCTGGTGCACCAGCGCGGCGCCCAGCGTCGGCACGTCCTCGCCGTCGAAGCAGCCCGCGCACAACGGCCGCGTGCGCAACACGTCCTGCACGTGCCGCTCGTGACCGTCCGGGTTCTGCAGCGGCTGGATCAGCACCACCGCGCTGTCCAGGATGGCGCGCGTCTCCGCGTCCTGGCCGGCCGCCAGCTGGTACAGCGTCCCGAGCGCTGCCTCCGCCCCCGACGCCTCGCCGCCATGAATGTTGTAGCCCAGCCAGACCACCACCGGCGTGCGCCGCACTACTTCCGCCAGCTCGGCCGCGCCCGCGCCGCGCGGATCGGCCAGCCGGGCGATGTCCGCCCGGATCTCCGCCAGGCGCCGCAGGTTCGCCTCGCTCGTCCCCGTGGCCAGCACCACATCCCGCCCCTCGAAGGTGCGGGTCAGGGTATCGAGCCGCACGCGCGGGCTCGCCTGCGCTACCCGCTCCAGGTAGCGCCCGATCACGTGGTGCGGCGTGAAGCGCGCGCCCAGCTCGTAGCCGAGGACGGACGCGGGCGTGGGCACGGAGACGTCGTACGGGCCCTGGCCGCCCAGGGCGTGCTGCGCCGCGACCGGCGCGCTGCCGAGCAGCAGGGCAGGGAGCAGCAGCATGGCTCGCTTCATCGCTCGCATCACCTTTCGCTTCAGCGGCAGGCCGCGGAACGCGGCGCGCCTGGATCCCGCCGCGGGGG
>VEPF01000043.1:1353-6318 GCA_012027055.1 Gemmatimonadota bacterium
TTCCGCTCCTGCGGCTGGCCGCGTACCGCGGCGCGCCTGGATCCCGCCGCGCGGCCCCTCAGGCCGCGCGCTCATCCGGGTGGAACGGCTCGTGCAAATGCAATGGCTGCGTCACCTTCTGCAGCCGGATGTTGAGCATCTCCACCAGCACCGAGAACGCCATGGCGAAGTAGATGTAGCCCTTCGAGATGTGCTGCCCCAGCCCGTCCGCGATCAGGGTCACGCCGATCAGCAGCAGGAAGCTGAGCGCCAGCATCTTGACGGTCGGGTGCCGCTCCACGAAGCCCGCGATCCCGCCCGAGAACAGCATCATGAACAGCACCGCCGTCACCACCGCCGCGATCATCACCGGCAGCTCCCGCACCAACCCCACCGCCGTGATCACGGAGTCCAGCGAGAAGACGATGTCCAGGAGCATGATCTGCACCAGCACGCTCGCCAGCGAGGGCGCCACCCGCCGCGATACGTGGCCATCCAACCCCTCCAGCTTGTCGTGGATCTCGTGCGTGCTCTTCGCCACCAGGAATACTCCGCCGGCCAGCAGGATCAGGTCCCGGCCCGAGATCTCCTGCCCCAGTATCGTGAACAGCGGCGCGGTCAGCCGGATGATCTACGCCAGCGTGAGCAGCGGCAGGATGCGCATGCTCATCGCCAGCCCGCGCCCCAGCAGGCGTGCCTGCTTGCGCTGCACCGCCGGCAGCTTGCCCGCCAGGATCGAGATGAAGATCACGTTGTCAATGCCCAGCACGATCTCGAGCGCCGTGAGCGTCAGGAACGCGATCCAGATCGTGGGATCGGTCAGCCAGGCCATGGCGATTTGCCTTGTGCGGTTCGTCGGTCGAAGGGGGATGTCGGGGCGGAAAGTAGGAACGGCCGCCGTGCCCCGCCAGCACGCACCGCGAGGCCGGGCCGGGGCGGGCAACGGTCGCGCCACCGGCGTACCGCGGCGGTGCGGTGCGGCGGCTCATCGCGGCGGCGTAGTGCGGCCGGCGTGTGCATGGCGCCATGGCAGTCCGGGCCGCGCTCCCGGCCCCGCGTTGGCGCCGCTCCGGCCGCCGCCGATGCTCCTCCGCTGCGGGCCCCGCTGCCCTGTCACGACTCCGGATCCGCGGTTCCCGCCGGCAGTGCTCGCCGGGTGCTCCAGGAGGTGTTCGGCTATGCCGAGTTCCGGCCCGGCCAGGAAGAAGTCATCGAAGCCGTGCTGGCCGGCCACGACTGCATCGCGGTCATGCCCACGGGCGCCGGCAAGTCGCTCACGTTCCAGATTCCGGCGCGGTTGCTGCCGGGCTGCGTGCTGGTGATCTCGCCGCTGATCTCGCTGATGAAGGACCAGGTGGATGCGCTCGCGGCCACGGGTTTCCAGGCGACGTCGATCAACTCCATGCTGCCGTTCGAGGAGCGCCGCCGGCGCATCCAGGAGCTGCGGGCCGGCCGCCTGGAGCTGGCGTATCTCGCGCCCGAGGCACTGGACGGGGGTCTGCGGCAGCTGCTCCGCGGTTGCCCGATCAGCCTGCTGGTGGTCGACGAGGCGCATTGCATCAGCCAGTGGGGCCACGACTTCCGGCCGTCGTACCGGCGGCTGAGCGGCCTCAGGGAGGAGCTGGGCGTGCCGGTGCTCGCGCTCACCGCCACGGCCACGCGGGCGGTGGCGCGCGACATCATCCGGCAGCTGGGGATGCAGAAGCCGCGGGGCTACAAGGGCTCGTTCTTCCGCGGCAACCTGCGCATCTACGCGCGCAAGAAGGGGCAGGGCGGGGATACGCGGAAGGAGATCCTGGCGCTGATCCGGGCGCGTCCCGGAGAGAGCGGGATCCTCTACTGTCAGTCGCGCCAGACCGTGGCGCAGATGGCGAAGTTCCTGGTCGAGCACGGCGTGCGCGCGCTGCCCTACCATGCCGGCCTCCCGGACGCGGAGCGGCACGCGAACCAGGACGCGTTCGCGCGCGATGATGCGGACGTGATCGTAGCGACCATCGCGTTCGGCATGGGCATCGACAAGTCGAACGTGCGCTGGGTAATCCACCGGGACATGCCCAAGGACATCGAGTCCTGGTACCAGGAGATCGGCCGGGCCGGGCGGGATGGCCTGCCGAGCGACTGCTTCCTGTTCTACTCGTGGGCGGACGTGAAGGCGCACGAGCGCTTCCTGGACACCATCGAGGACCCGGCGCTGCGCAGCGCGAAATACCGGACCACGGTTGCGCTCTTCGATCTGCTCGAGCGCCCCGCCTGCCGCCACCAGGCCATCCTCCGCTGGTTCGACGAGGACCGCGCGGAATGCGGGGACGCCTGCGACTTCTGCACCGGCATCACCGCCGAGCAGCTGGCGGCAGAAGCACTGGCGGCGCAGCGGAGCACCGCGCGGAAACGGGGGAAGCGCAGCGTCGTGGCCGTCGCGGCAGGCGCTGCGCTCCCGCTCTTCGACCGGCTGCGCGCGCTCCGCAAGCGGCTGGCGGACGAGCAGGGCGTGCCCGCCTACATCGTGTGCGGGGATGCCACGCTGCGCGAGCTGGCCGCGCTGCGGCCGCGGACTCGCGCGGAACTGCTGGAGATCACCGGCATCGGGCCGGCGAAGGCGGAGCGCTACGGCGAGGCCTTCCTGGCGCTGCTCGCGGCGGAGGGTGGAATCGTGTGACCACCGCCCGCGTGTCGCCCGCCGTACGGTCGCTGCGGCCACCGTGGCCTTGCAGGTAGACAACCCCGAGGAGGGTTCCGCGCCATGGACGCCAGGGCTCTCGTGCTCCGGTTCAACCGGGCGATCAACTCCCGTGATCTGGGCGAGTTGGCGGCGCTCATGGCGGACGACCACAGGCTGGTGACCGGATCCGAAGCCCCGGTGATCGGCAAGGCCGCCTGCCTGCATGCCTGGGCACGCTTCTTCGAGCTGGTTCCCGACTATCGGAACGTGTTCGAGGTCGTCGAGGCGGAGGGCGGTACAGTGCGGGTGGCTGGCCATTCGGCGTCCCGCGACGAGCGACTCAACGGCCCCGCATTGTGGGTGGCGCAGGTGGCTCCGTCCGGCGTGCGTGAATGGCGCGTCTGTTCGGATACTCCCGAACACCGAAAGGATCTCGGCTTCAGCACCTGCTGAAGGCCGGCATGCCGCCGCTGGGGCCGCGGCGGCGCGAAGCAGATTGCCAGGGGAACATCATGACGGAACTGGACGATCTCCGAGACCACCTGGACCGCTACCGCGCCGTGACGCTCCAGTGTCTGGACCTGCTGACGGATGGCGACCTGACGTGGCGGCCGGGACCGGGCCACTACACGCTCGGCCAGCAGTTCCTGCACATCGCCCAGGCGGAGGACATGCTGATCCGGGCTCAGCTGTACGGCGATCTGGACCACGAGCGGGGCCGGTTCCCGAAGGGTGGACTCCGGGTGGCTGAGCTCCGAGCCCTGCTCAACGAGGCCCGGAGCCGCACCTGTGCGGCGCTGAGTGAGCTGGACGACACGCGCCTGGCCGAACCGGCGGACCTGATGGGCGATCAAGGGGCCCGGACGCGACGCTGGTCGCTGTGGCTGCTGGTGGAACACGAAGTCCATCACAAGGCCCAGGTCGCGGTCTACCTGCGCCAGATGGGCAGGACACCGCCCTACTTCGCGGCGCCACTCGAACGCGGCGACGGCCGGACGCGGACATGAGGGACAAGCTCGGGGGCTTCTGACCAGCGCCCGCCATCAGGACGACGCGGGATCGAGCGGCTGCAGCAATACGACGCCCTGTCTTCCCCTCGCGGGTGCACGTGCGGGGGTCCTGCACGGTGCGGCCGGGATCGACGAACTCAGGCGCGGGAGCCGGGACCGGTCAGGACGACGGCTCCCGCGCGACGTTCTCTCTCAGTCTACTTGCACTGCAGCTTGGATCCCCGGAAGACGCACGTGATGGTGGCCGTCGCGCTCGCGGTGGTACCAGTTGCATCGGCGACGGTGAGCGCGACGTCGTACGAACCGACGGTAGGGTACAGATGGCTGGCCGTCACGCCAGTCGCGCTCGTGCCATCCTCGAACGCCCACGCGTAACTCACGATCGCGCCCGTCGAGCCGGACGCGTCGAACGTGCAGTTGCCGAACCTGCAGCCGTACGTGAAGGACGCGCTCAGGGGCGGCTCGCCGCCACCCCCGCCGCCGTCCGTAACCGTCAGGGTCCCGAGCTCCTTCTGGATAGCGCTCGCCGGGCTGTAGATGAAAACGGAGCCATCGGAGCTGCCGCCCCAGAGCCCACCACACCAGGTCACGTCGTTGCCGCCCGTGCCCTCGACAACGATCGAGCCGCAGTCGCCACCACCCACGATCGTGCCGCTGCCCGCCACCCAGTCCTGGCAGAGCAGCACGATGCTGGAGCCGGAGACGCCGGTGTCCACGCAACTTCCCGTCACGGTGCCCGTGGTGTAGCCGGTGGTGCGGCCGACCTTGGCGCGAACGTCACCCACCGTGCCGCTCCCGTCCGCGACCGCGGTGATGCTCCAGTACGATCCGTTCCAGTTCAGTCCGGACGAGGTCTGGGCGATCTTCCCCAGCGCGAACGTCCGGGCTCCGGTGGCGACCGCGAAGGAAGCGTCGCTGTAGCGGCACTTGGCGCCGCGATAGCAGTCCGGGTTTCCCTTCCAGCTGACGTAGATGGGGTCGATGGTCTCGACGGCGATGGACGTGCCATCGACGCTGCTCAGTGGCTGGTAGTACTGCGTCCCCTCGACGCCGCCCTGCGTGGCCGTGCAGTGGGAAGCGGTGACGAAGCCGTTCTGGTCCCCTGACTGCGCGATCACCCCGATGGAGCACACGTAGTTCGAGAAATGGATCTGGACGCCGCCCGGCACCGGATCGAACCTGTCGCGCAATGTCTGCAGAGCCACGATCGGTGCCGTCTCCACCACCTCCACCGCCCCCTGGGGCAGCCCCAGCTGCCGCACCGCCGCCCGGCCCCGCCCGGCAGCGGCACCGTGCTCCACCCCCAGTGACCCCCGG
>VEPF01000109.1 GCA_012027055.1 Gemmatimonadota bacterium
ACCCCGGCCGCCTTCGCGGTGGTGACCGACCTGAAGCAGCCGGCGGTGTTCCGGTTCAACGAGCGGCTGCGCACCCGCACCTTCACCCGGGCACTGGTGAACGTGAGCCCTGGGTTGCCCGAGGACGTGGAATTCCACGTCAAGGGCAATGAAGTACGCGTGCTGCCGCGCGAGGGCTGGCGACCTGGACAGATCTACCAGGTGGTCCTGCGGCCGGGCGTGGAGGACATGTTCAACAACCGCCGCTCCCAGGCCGCCGAGTTGGTGTTCTCGACCGGGCCGCAGGTACCGCCCAGCGCGCTCGCCGGGCTGGTCGAGGACCGCCTCACCCGACGACCTGCCCGGGACGCGGTGGTCGAAGCGGTGCGGCGCAATGATTCCACTGTGTATCGCGCCTGGGCCGATTCCGCCGCGTTCTTCGCGTTGCGTTTTGTGCCCTACGGGACGTACGACCTGTCTGTCTACGCGGACGCCAATCGGAACGGGCGCCGCGATCCTGCCGAATCCAGGCAGGTCGGTGTCAGCGCGAGCGTGGGGCCCGGACAGGATACGGTGCAAGTCTTCTTCGTGCTGCTGCCGAACGATACTACACCGCCCCGGCTGCTCCGCGCAGAGCCCATGGATTCCGTACAGGTGCGCATCACTTTCGATGACCCGATCGATCCGGATTCCGGACTTGTGGCCGCTACTGCTACGCTCTTCACGCTCCCCGACAGTGTGCCGCGTTCCGGCCGTCTGCTCCTCCAGCTCGAGGCCGCGGCAACTGCGGCGGCACGCGCCCGCACGGTCGCGGCCGACAGCGCCCGGGCCGCCACCGCCGGGCGCGTGGGCGCGACGCGGGACACCGCCCGTGTGCGGCAGCCGACGCGTTCGCCGGCCGCCATCGGCCCCGGCGGGTTGGCCACAGGGGCGGCGGCCAGTCCTGCCAGCGGACCCCTCCCGGAAAAGATCGCGGTGCTGACCAGCGCCACCCCCATCGCACCCGGCACCTATGCCGTGCTCGTGGCGGGCGCGCGCAACGTCAACGGACTGTCCGGCGGCGGCAACGCCAGGCTCACCGTGAAGGCGGCGGCCGCGCCTGCCCGTGCGCCGGGCGACAGCCTTGCCACCAGGCCGCCGCCTGACACGGTGCCGGATCCGGCCGTGCGGCGGTGACATGGATCCCCGCCGGGCCATCCCAGCCGTCGAAGCACTGCTCAACGGGGCCGCGTTTGCGGATCTCCTGGAGGACGTGCCCCGTGAGCAGGTGATCGCCGGGATCCGCGCCGTGCAGGAGCGTCTGCGCCTCGCGCTGGCCGGGGGGATGGAACCGCCAGCGGGAATCGGCATTGCCGACTGGTACGCGGCCGAGGTGCGGGGCGAGCTGGCCCGGTGGCGCCGCCCGACACTGGTGCCGGTGATCAACGCCGCTGGAGTGGTGCTGCACACCAACCTGGGCCGTGCCCCATTGGCGCCCGCGGCGCTTGCCGCCATCAATGAGACGGCGAGCGGCTACAGCAACCTCGAGTATGACCTGCGGGCCGGAGGTCGCGGCTCCCGCTACGACCACTGCGTCGAACAGCTCCGCCGCCTCACCGGGGCCGAAAGTGCGCTGGTCGTCAACAACAATGCGGCCGCCCTCGTGCTTGCGCTGAACACGCTCGCGCTGGGTCGGAAGGCCGTGATCTCGCGCGGCGAACTGGTCGAGATCGGTGGCGAATTCCGGATCTCGGAGATCATGGCCCGCAGCGGCGCGCAGATGGTCGAGGTCGGGGCGACCAACCGCACCCACTTGCGCGACTACCAGGACGCCATCGATGCGGACACCGCGCTGTTGCTTAAGGTGCACCGCTCCAATTTCCAGGTGACCGGGTTCGTGGCGGAGGTGCCACCGGCGGCGCTCGCAGCGCTCGCGCACGAGCGCGGACTGACATTCCTGCACGACCTCGGATCCGGACTACTGCTTCCTGCCCAGAGCCTGGGCCTGCCGCCCGAGCCGACCATCGCCGACGCACTGGCCCACGGTGCCGATCTGGTTACCGCCAGCGGTGACAAGCTGCTGGGCGGCCCCCAGGCCGGGATCATCTGCGGCCGGGCCGACCTGATCGCCGGGTGCCGTCAGACCGCCCTCTGCCGTGCCCTGCGCATCGACAAGCGGGATCAGCTGCGGCCGGGCCGACCTGACCGCCGCGTGCCGTCAGAACGCCCTCTGCCGTGCCCTGCGCATCGACAAGCTCACCATCGCCGCCCTGGCCGCCACCCTGGACCTCTATCTTCACCCGGAGCAGGCGCGCGAAGAAATCCCGGCACTGCGTATGCTGTCGGTCTCTGCCGACCGCCTCGCTGCCCGGGCAGCCCGGCTGGCGGAGCGACTGCGCCAGCAGGGTGTGCCGGCCGGCACGGCCCCGGGAGAATCCCAGGTGGGCGGCGGAGCGCTCCCCGGGGCGCACCTTCCCTCGTCGCTCGTCGTCATCGAGCCTGCTAGCGACGCAGCCAGGCTGGAGCGCGCCCTCCGCCAGGGTACACCACCGGTGATCGGGCGCGTTCAGGATGAGCACGTGCTGCTGGATCTTCGCACCGTTCCGGAATCCCTCGATCCCGTTCTGACGCAGGCGGTCGGCGCTGCCTGGCACCAGCAATGAAATCGGCCGTGTTCGTCGACCGCGACGGCACGCTCATCGTGGAGCGCTGCTACCTCGCGGACCCGGCCGGCGTGGAACTACTCCCTGAGACAGGCGCCGCACTACGCCGCCTGCAACACGCCGGCTTCGCGCTGGTCCTGGTAACCAACCAGTCCGGCATCGCCCGCGGCTACTACTCGGCCGCCGACTTCCTCGCTGTGCAGCGCCGCCTCTCGGACTTGCTCGGCCGGGAGGGCGTCAGCTTCGATGGCGTCTACTACTGCCCCCATCACCCTGACTTCGGACCCTCGTGCGACTGCCGCAAACCGGCAACCGGCTTGTTTCGTCGCGCCGCGTTGGATCTCGACATCGACCTGCAGGGAAGCGCATACATCGGCGATCGAATCGCCGATGTCGAACCCGCAGCCGCCTTCGGCGGCCGCGGATTCCTGGTGCGTACCGGCTATGGCGCCGCACAGGCACCAGCAGCTGCGCCGTGGATCCAGGTGGTGCGCGACCTCGCGGAGGCCGCCGAAATGCTGGCCCCGGTTGACGCATTGCGGCCGCCGGGAGGTTGACCGGCTGCGGCCCCGCGGGTATGGTTTTCTCACCTGAATGCCGGAAACTCTCCCCCCGCCTCAGGGTATTCTCTGACGGTTCGGCGGAGTTCACTTCGAGGAGGACACTGATGACCATTACGGTCACGTCGACGGCAGCAGCTGAGGTGCAGAAGTTCATCGCAGAGCAGGGTGCAGCCGACGGCGCCGGTTTGCGCGTGGCGGTATTGCCGGGCGGCTGCTCGGGCTTTCAGTACGGACTGAATATCGAGGATGAGTCGCAGGATGATGACGAGATCCTCGAGTCCAACGGGGTCCGGTTGTTCGTGGACCCGTTCAGCGGTCAGTACCTCGATGGTGTCGAGATCGACTATGTCACCACCATGATGGGTTCGGGCTTCACCTTCAAGAACCCGAACGCCACGGGCGGTTGCGGCTGCGGCAGCTCGTTCACGGCCTGATCCGGGCGCACCCCGGATGGTGAGGTCCTGGGCCCGCGGGGCATCCTGCGGGCCCGCTGTGCATCAGAGGGAGAGAGTGGTGAACGGAACTGCGGGAGTGCTGGCAACCGCCCTGGACTACACGCGGCTGGGTCGGGCCGAGTTGGGGGAGCGCATCCGGGAGCGCAAGCGCGCGCTGAACGCCGTGGTCCTGGGCCACAACTACCAGCGCGGCGAGATCCAGGATGTGAGCGACTTCGTAGGCGACTCGCTGGGTCTGTCCCAGGCGGCCGCGGACACAGCTGCGGACGTGATCGTCTTCTGCGGCGTGCATTTCATGGCCGAGACGGCCAAGATCCTCTCACCCGGCAAGCAGGTGCTGATGCCGGACCTGCGGGCGGGCTGTCCGATGGCGGATTTCGTGACCGGCGCGGCGCTGCGCCGGCTCAAGACCGAGCTGCCGGACGCGGTGGTCGTGACCTACGTGAATTCGACCGCCGAGGTGAAGGCGGAGTCGGACATCTGCTGCACGTCGTCCAACGCGGTGAGGGTCGTGGAATCCATCCCGGCCGAGCGCACCGTGCTCTTCGTCCCGGACCGGAACCTGGCCCGCTACGTCCAGGAGCGCACGGGACGCCGCAACCTCGTCGCGTGGGACGGCTACTGCTACGTCCACGACGACAGGGTGCTGGAGGAGCTGGAGCAGGCGAAGAGGGCCCACCCCGGGGCCCTCGTGGTCGTGCACCCCGAAGCCCGCAAGGAGCTCCTGGACCGGGCCGACGCCGTGACCTCCACGGCCGGGATGGTGGAGTATGCCGAGGAGCACGACGAGGTCATCTTCGGCACCGAGCGCGGCCTCGTGGACCGCATGAAGCAGCGCTTCCCCCACAAGACGTTCGTGGCGCTCTCGGGAGCGGCGGTGTGCGGGAACATGAAGCTCAACACGCTGGCCAAGCTCGCGTGGTGCCTGGACCACGGGCGCCACGAGGTGGTCCTGCCCGAGGACGTCCGCGTCCGGGCGGAGCGCTCGCTCCGCGCCATGCTCGAGCTGTCGGGCGGGTGGACGGCGCCTGCCGACGAGGAGTCCGCCCTGGAGCTGGCGGCGGTCCGTCCCGGCGGATGCGGGTGCGCCTGACGTGATCCGCATCCGCGCCTTCACCGGGGGCGGCTTCGCTGAGAACGGCTACGTCGTCGCGTGCGAGCGCTCCGGAGCGGCGGTGGCCGTGGACCCCGGCGCGGCGGCCGGACGCATGGTGGCCACGCTGCGGTCGGACGGCGTGCGCCTCGAGGCCGTCCTCCTCACCTTTCCCGAGGTTCCCATCTGGATGCATCCCGGGGCCCTGCGCCTGTACCAGGCGCTTCCGCAGCAGGCCGCGGCCTTCGGGCTCACCCTCGCCCCGCAGCCCGCTCCCGACCGGGAGTTGGCCCACGCCCAGACGTTCACGTTCGGCGAGTCCACCTTCGAGGTCCGCTTCACCCCCGGACATTCGCCCGGGCACGTCATCTTCGTCGCGCACCAGGACCGGCTCGCGCTCGTGGGCGACGTGATCTTCCAAGGATCCATC
Organism: Gemmatimonadota bacterium; assembly: GCA_012027055.1. Lineage (GTDB taxonomy): Bacteria > Gemmatimonadota > Gemmatimonadetes > Longimicrobiales > RSA9 > VEPF01. The sequence continues at coordinate 5,163 of VEPF01000109.1, forward strand.
GGGCGCACCGACCTCCCCGGGGGCGACTTCTACACGCTCATGCGCTCCATCCGCGAGCAGGTGCTCACCCTCCCCGACGACACCGTCCTCTATCCGGGCCACGGACCCACGACGCCGGTGGGGGACGAGAGGGAGGGGAACCCCTTCCTGGTGGCCCACTTCGGAGGGCGGCTGGCGTGAGCGCGGCGGCCGGGCGTCCCCTCACCGCCGCGGCGTTCGCGTCCGGAGGAGGGAGCAACTTCCAGGCGCTCGTGGACCACAGGCCCCCCGAGCCGCGCTTCCGCATGGGGCTCCTGGTGGCGGAGCGGGACGGCATCGGCGCGCTGGAGCGGGCGCGCCGCGCCGGCGTGCCCACGCGCGTCATCCCTACCGGCGGCCGCACCGAGTCCGACGTGGCCGCCGAGACGCTGGCGGCCCTGGAGGAGCACGGCGTCGAGGTCGTCTTCCTGGCGGGGTACCTGAAGCTCATCCCTCGGGAGGTGGTGACCCGGTTCCGGCGGCGCATCCTCAACATCCATCCGGCCCTCCTCCCCGGCTTCGGGGGGAAGGGGATGTGGGGCCACCACGTCCACGAGGCGGTGCTCGCGTCGGGCGCGCGGCTGAGCGGGCCATCGGTGCATATCGTGGACGAGGCCTACGACCGGGGCCCCATCGTGGCCCAGTGGCCCGTGCCGGTCCTGCCGGGGGACACCCCCGCCACCCTGGCCGCCCGGGAGCTGAAGGTGGACCGCCGTCTGTACCCCCTGGCCGCCCCCATCGTGGCCCAGTGGCCCGTGCCCGTCCTCCCGGGGGACACCCCCGACACCCTGGCCGCCCGGGTGCTGCAGGTGGAACACCGTCTGTACCCCCTGGCCGCCGACCACGTGTGCCGGGCCATCGCGGAAGGGCGCGAGCCCGGGCCGCTGGCCCTCCCCGGGGAGGCGTACGCGCTGGTCACCGGGCTCCCCGCCGCGGGGCTGGCCCCCTGAACCCCGAACGACGAACCCGAACCGAATGGCTGCAGACTTGTATCTGGCCCTGCTGAGCGTGTCGGACAAGACGGGAGTGGTGGAGTTCGCCAGGGCGCT
>VEPF01000379.1 GCA_012027055.1 Gemmatimonadota bacterium
CCCGCTGACCCATTGCGCCCGTGATGACCGATCAGCCGCTGCAGTCCAGGCCACGGGTAACGCCCCGGCAGCGCGCCCTTCGCGCGAGCGCGGCCGCGGCCGCGGTGGCGCTCGGCCTCGCGCTCGGGCTCGCCGCACCCGCCGTCGCGCAGCGCCCGGCCACCACGCCACCCAACATCGTCCTGTTCATTGCCGATGACCTGGGCGTGACGGACATCTCGCCCTACGGCAACGTGGTGGTGCACACGCCCAGCCTGGAGGCGCTCGCGCAGGAGTCGATGGTGTTCACGCGCGCGTTTGCGCCCTCGCCCACCTGCTCCCCTTCGCGCAGCGCCATCTACACCGGCCTGATGCCCTTCCGGAACGGTGCCCACGCCAACCACAGCATGGTGCGCCCGGGTACGCCCTCGCTGGTACTGCGGTTCCAGGCGCTGGGCTACCGCGTGGCGCTCGCGGGCAAGCTGCACGTGGGGCCGGAATCGGTGTTCCCGTTCGAGATCGTCGCCAACAGCAACGTGCCGGAGCCCGGGAACGAGGGTAAGGGCGATCTCTGGACGGACCTCAACGTGCCGGCAGTGGACCGGTGGCTGGATGGCGTGGACAGCAGCCGGCCGTTCCTGCTGATCGTGGCCGACCACAGCCCGCACGTGGCGTGGCCCGCAGTGCCCGAGTACTCGGCCGCGGAAGTGAACGTGCCGGCATACCACATCGACACCCCCGAGTACCGGGCGGCGCGGGCGAGGTATTACACGGACGTCACCAAGATGGACCGCAACGTCGGCCTGCTGCTGGCCAGCCTGGCACGCCACGGGCTGGGGGAGCGGACCATGGTGGTCTTCACTGCCGATCAGGGCCCGCAGCTCGCGTTCGGGAAGTGGGGCCTCTACGACTTCGGGGTGCGGACGCCTTTGATCGTGAAGTGGCCGGGCCACGCGCCCGCCGGCGCGCGCAGCGACGCCATGATCTCGCTGATCGACCTGCTGCCCACCTTCGTCGAGGCCGCGGGCGGCGCTGCCCCGGGCGACATCGACGGCCGCAGCTTCCTGTCGGTACTGACGGGCACGCGCCGCACGCACCGCGACACGGTGTACGCCACGCACACGGGCGACCGCGAGATGAACCGCACGCCCATGCGCATGCTGCGGACCGATCGCTACAAGTACATCCTGAACCTGGCCGACACCATCTACACCACCCACATGGCCCGCCTCCGGCGCGCCGCCTGGGGCGCCGGCTACTGGACCTCGTGGGTGGACCGCTCCTTCTTCGATCCGGCGGCCGCCACGATCCTGTGGCGCTACCACCACCGGCCGCACGAGGAGCTGTTCGATCTCGAGTCGGACCCGCTGGAGCTGCGCAACCTGGCCGCACAGCCGGAGTACGCCGGCGTGCTCCGGGCGCTGCGCGCCAGCATGACCGCGTGGCGCGCGGCCCAGGGGGACGCCGAGACCGGCCCGGAAAAGCTGGAGGGGCGCCCGCAGGGGCCGCCCTACATTCCCAGGTGACGACGTCGAACCCGAACTCACCGGCTCGCATGAGAACCCTGGCTCGCCTCGCGATCCCCGCCGCGCTCGGCTTCGCCGCCTGCGCGCCCCGCGCCGGCTCGAACGCGGCTGCTGCCGCGGCCGATCGGAGCGCGGCGGACCGGCCCAACGTCGTCGTCATCCTGGCCGATGACCTGGGCTTCTCGGACATCGCCCCGTATGGCGGCGAGGTGTCCACGCCCAACCTGGCCGCACTGGCCGCTGAAGGCGTGCGGTTCACGCAGTTCTACAACACCGCGCGCTGCACCCCCACGCGCGCCTCGCTGCTCACGGGACTGTACGCGCACCAGGCGGGCCTGGGCCACATGCCCGACTACTACGCCGAGCGCATCCGCGCCACCTTCAACAGCCCGTCCTACACGGACCACCTGTCCACCTTCACGCCCACCATCGCGGACGTGTTGCGGCGCGCCGGCTACGCCACCTACATGACCGGCAAGTGGCACCTGGGCTACCGGCAGCCGGAGTGGCCGTACGCGCGCGGCTTCGACCGCTCCTTCTCCGGGATCGAGGGCGCGTTCAATTACTACGGCTACGGCATCCAGATGCAGAACCAGGTGCGCGATCCGCAGATCGCCCTGGACAGCACGCTCTTCTCGCCGCCCCGCGAAGGCTTCTTCACCACCGACGCCTTCACCGACTACGCGGTGCGCTACATCGAGGAGCACGACGCCGCGCGGCCGTTCTTCCTGTACGTGGCCTACAACGCGCCGCACTGGCCGCTGCAGGCCCCGCCGCAGGACATCGCGAAGTACCGCGGCCAGTACGCGGCCAAGGGGTGGGACCGGCTCCGCCTCGCCCGCTACGACCGGCTCGTCGCCATGGGGATCATCGATCCCGCGTGGCCGCTGGTGCCGCGCGCCCGGCAGGTGCCCGCGTGGGACAGCACGTCAGCCGGGGACCGGGACCGCTGGGATAACGAGATGGCCATCTACGCGGCGCAGATCGAGCGCATGGATGCCGGCAGCGGCCGCATCCTCGCAGCACTGCAGCGCCGCGCCATGGACGAGAACACGCTGGTCGTGTTCCTCTCCGACAACGGCGGCGCGGCGGAAGACCCGAACGGCAGCCTGCCCGGCGCCGTGCTCGGTGACCGGAATTCTTTCGAGGGCTACGACATCCGCGGCGCGCACGTGAGCAGCGGACCGTTCCGGCTCACCAAGAAGTGGGTGCACGAGGGCGGCATTGCCGCGCCTTTCATCGTGCGCTGGCCGGCGAGGATCGGGGCGCGCGGCGCGCTGCGCAGCGACCCCGCGCACCTGATCGACATCGTGCCGACCATTCTCGAGGTGGCACACGCCACGTTCCCGCCGGAGTGGAACGGCCGCGCGACCACGCCGCCCGAGGGCGTGAGCCTGCTGCCCGCGTTCGCCGGCCGGCCGCTGCCCGACCGGGTGATCTACTGGGAGCACGAGGGCAATCGCGCGGTGCGGCAGGGCCGCTGGAAGCTGGTCTCGCAGTTCCCGGGTCAGTGGGAGCTGTATGACATGGTAGCGGACCGCACCGAGCTGAACGACCTGACGGCGAGGTATCCCGAGCGGGTCGCGCAAATGATCGCGCTCTACGACGCGTGGGCGCAGCGGGTAGGCGCACAGCCCTGGGCGAAGGTGGCGCAGTAGCACGCAGCCGTCGCAGCCGGCGCTGTGCCCCTGCCGAGTGCCCAACCCGGCGCGAGCGCGATCAGTTGTCGGGCACACCTCGTGATCGCCGCCCCGCTGCAAGGGAGCCAGCCTGACGCTCCGTGGCGATCACAGCCCCAGTTCGCGAAATACCCAGTGATCGCCGGGGTGACCGAGCCGGCGCGCCTCGCGCGCGGCGGTGATTGCCTCCTCCCGACGGCCCTGGCGGAGGAAGACGCCTGCGAGGCCCGCGTACGCGCGCGCGTGGTCGGGCTGAGCGGCGATTGCGCGTCGGAAGAGGGCTTCGGCTGCGGCCAGGTCGCCCCGCGCCGCGAGCGAGTCGCCAAACGCCACGTGAGTCCACACCATTTCACGATCATCACCGACGGCGCCGGGCAGCACGATGTCCTCCGGCTGCGTGCACTCGCTCCCGGTGGCGGAGCTGTTCCCGGTCGGACCGATGCGCGTGGGCGGTGGCATGGCCGCCATGTTGGCGAACTCACGGTCCCACTGGCTCGGGTCCCACTGCTCCGGGTAGTAGTAGACTCCCACGGTCGTGAGGTCCCTGGCCGGGAAGAACCGTTCGAACGACTGGGCCTCGAGGCCGGGCGTCCACGCGAGCAGCCCGGCAGGCAGCACCGCGGCGACGACACCCGACCGGATCGCCATTGACCTGAGCATCCTGTTCTCAGCGAGCTGGCGTGCCACCCGCCAACTGTCCGTCCGGCGCGAGGCGGCTGCAAGTGGTTCGCGAGCCGACCGGAGCGTGCCCCGCGAAGAGCGATGCCCCGGCCAGGCTCCCGCAGCTCGGAGTCACTGACTGGCGTGGCTCTGCGAGCCGGTCTATGCTTCCCGGCAAGCCGTTCACCCCGACCGCCCATGACGGAGCGCGCCCGTCTGAGGTGACACTCATGAGTCAGGAATCAACCCCCACGAGCATCAGCCGCCGAGAGCTTCTGGAGACCATCGGGAAGGCGGCCGTGGTGACCATCGTGGCACCGGCGTTCACGCGCGCGGATGCGGCTGGAAAGAGTGGCCTCGTCGGCCGTGAGCTGGCGCCGCTCGTGGTCGAAGCCGGGCCGGACCGGGTCGTCATCGAAGGGGGAAAGACCTATCTCAACGCCTGGGCCGGGTACATGAAGCCGCCCTGGAAGGCCGAACCACGCCAGCCCGCGGATCCCCGGCCGGCCGATGCCGGTCCCGAGCCTGTGGTAACCTGGAGCAAGGTGTCGGGCCCGGGCGACGTCGTCTTCGGCGACGTGCACGCGCTCCGCACCACTGCGACTGTCTCCGCACCCGGCGCCTACACGCTCCAGATGGTCGCCGACAACGGCGCGGAGCGGGTCACGGCCACGTTCGATCTGACGGTCGAGCCGCCGCCTCCGGCCGATCCGCTGGACCCGGTGTTCACGACTGCATATCACATCGACAACCGGCTGTGGGGGCCGAAGGTCAAGGCCCTCATCGTCAACTGGATCCCCCACCTGATCGACGTGATCGAACAGGACGACGTAGAGCTCGGCGAGGGCGGACTGTACAACTTCGTCGAGGCGGGGAAGGCGCTCCGTGGTGAGCCGCACGGCGAACACCGCGGCCGCGTCTTCGCAAACGCCTGGGTGCACCAGACCGTCGAGTCGATGTGCCTGGCGCTCATGTACGCCGCCCGGGGCGACCGGGAGATCCTGGCCGCCCAGGCCAGGATGCGGCAGACGCTCGAGCGCTGGATCCCGATCATCCTCGCCGCGCAGGAAAGCGACGGGTACCTCCACACGGCCTTCACGCTGCGCACCGAGGAGCGCAAGCGGACCTGGCCGGGCCGCTGGACGCCCGAAGGCCGGGCCGAGCACGAAGGCTACGTGGCCGGCTACTTCATCGAGTCGGCCATCAACCACTTCATGCTCACGGGCGGCCAGGACCGGCGCCTCTATGATGCCGCGAAGCGGCTCGCCGACCTGTGGGCCGCGCACATCGGGCCGCCTCCGAAGCAGGAATGGTGGGATGGTCACCAGGAGATGGAGCAGGCGCTGGTGCGCTTCGGGCACTTCGTGAACGAGCAGGAGGGCAGCGGCCACGGCGACGCCTACATCCAGCTGGCGAGGTTCCTCCTGGACTGCCGGCGGGACGGGATCCAGTTCGATCAGAGCCACTTCCCGTCATCGCAGCAGTACGAGGCCGTCGGCCATGCCGTGCGGGCTGCGTATCAGTACTCGGCCATGAGCGACGTCGCCATCGAGACCCGGGACATCGACTACCAGAGCGCGGTCCGCTCGCTCTGGCTGAACATGGTGCACAAGAAGGTCTATGTGACGGGCGGGATCGGGAGCGGCCAGACCTTCGAGGGTTTCGGTCCCGAGTACGCGCTCCCGAACGATTCCTACTGCGAGTCCTGCTCGAGCTGCGGCGTGTTCTTCTTCCACTCGAAGATGAACCGCATCTACAAGCACGCCCGGTACGCGGACCTGCTCGAGGAGACGCTGTACAATGCCCTGCTAGGCTCGACCGATCTCGATGCCACTCACTTCTACTACGACAATCCTCTGGATGCCGATGTACCGCGTTACCAGTGGCATCGGGTGCCGTGCTGCGTGGGCAACATCCCGCGGACTATCCTCATGCTGCCCACCTGGATGTACGCGAGGGGAGCGGATGGGCTCTATGTGAACCTGTTCGTGGGCAGCACGGTGACGGTCCAGGACGTCGCCGGCGCTCGCGAGTCGGGGCGCGCCGCCTCCGGGCGGCTGCGCTCGGGCGCAGAATCACAGGGGCGCCGGGGCACAAACGTCGAGCTGGTGCAGCAGACGGAGTACCCGTGGGACGGCAAGGTCACGATCACGGTGAACCCGGCGGCGAGCCGGGAGTTCAGCATCCGGACCCGCGGGCCGGACCGGGGCGTCAGCGAGATCTACACGGCGCGGCCGGAGGCGAACGGGATCGCCTCGCTCGCAGTGAATGGAGCTGTGGTCCAGCCGACCATGGAGCACGGCTACGTCGTGTTGAGGCGGACCTGGCGGACGGGAGCCCGCATCGAGCTCGAAGTCCCGCTGCGGGT
>VEPF01000163.1 GCA_012027055.1 Gemmatimonadota bacterium
GCCGACGATCAGCGCGCCGAATCCGAGCAGGTACAGGCCGCAGGATGACATGGCGCACCCCGGTCAGGAATTGCGCTCGGACCGACCCGATCACCGGCACGCCGGCCGGCCGGGGCCGGCGGCTAGTGCCGGCGGCGGGCGCCGCGGCCGGAAGGGCTCAGCCCGTAGCTCTCAGTGGCGCCCACCGGCGCCATCGCCTCGGCGACGATCCGCGCCTGTTCCGCCTCGTGCGCGCTGGCGAACCCGAGATAGCGCTCCGGGCGTTCCAGGTGGTCGCGCTGCCGCGGCGCGATGTATCCCCACGCCCCCATGTTGCGCGGCTCTTCCTGCGCCCACGCCACCTCGACCCCGTCGTAGCCTGCCAGCGCGGCCGCCAGTGCCTGGCCGGGGAAGGGGTAAAGCAGCTCGACGCGCACGATGGCCACATGTTCCGCGCCGGCGCGCTCGCGCCCGGCGGCCAGGTCGTAGTAGAGCTTGCCGGTGCAGAGCACCACGCGCTGCACGCGCGCGGCCGGGGCCACGTCATCCGCGAGCACGGGGTGGAAGCCGTCGTTCGAGAGCAGGGCGGCGGGCGACGTCGCCTTCGGGTGCCGGAGCAGGCTCTTGGGGGTCATGACCACGAGCGGCCGCCGCACCGGCTGGAGCGCCTGGTAGCGCAGCAGGTGGAAGTACTGGGCCGGCGTAGTGCAGTTGGCCACGCGCAGATTGTGCTCGGCGGCGAGCTGGAGGAAGCGCTCGGGACGGGCACTGGAGTGCTCCGGCCACTGTCCCTCGTAGCCGTGCGGCAGCAGCAGCACCAGCCGGGACTCCTGGTCCCACTTGGCCGGGCCGGCGCTGATGAACTGGTCCACGATCACCTGCGCGCCGTTCACGAAATCTCCGAACTGCCCTTCCCAGAGCACGAGCGCCTGCGGCACGGCCACGCTGTAACCGTACTCGAAGCCGAGCGCGGCCAGCTCGCTGAGCGGGCTGTTGCGCACTTCGAAGGAGGCCCGGGCGGCGGACAGGTTGCCGAGCGGGCAGTAGGCCCGGTCCGACGCCGCGTCGTGGAGCACCAGGTGGCGCTGGCTGAAGGTGCCGCGCTCCGTGTCCTGTCCGCTCAGGCGGATGGGTACGCCATCGGCGAGCAAGGTTGCCAGGGCGAGTGCTTCCGCGTGCGCCCAGTCCAGGCGCCCGCCCGCGGGCACCAACCTGGCCCGGCGCTCCAGCTGGCGGGCCAGCTTGGCATTCACCTGCAGGTCCGCCGGCCAGTCGTGCAGCGCGCGGTCCAGGGCCAGGATCGTCCCGGCCGCCACCGCCGTATCCACCGCCGGCTCCACGGGCTCCGCCTGCGGCTGGTAGGCCGTGGGCTCCGCGGCGGCCGCCATGAAGGTCGCCTGCTCGGCCACCAGCCGCCCGAAACAGCGCTGCCAGAGCGCGTCCACGTCCGCGGCGGTCAGCACGCCGGCGGCCACGAGCGCATCGGCATAGCGCCGGCGGACCGTGGGGTGCGCGGCGATCTGCCGGTACATGAGCGGCTGCGTGTAGGCCGGCTCATCGCCTTCGTTGTGACCGAAGCGCCGGTAGCCAACCAGGTCGATGACCACATCGCTGTGGAAGTGCTCGCGGTACGCCATGGCCAGGCGGGTGACCGCCAGGCATGCCTCCGGATCGTCCGCGTTGACGTGGAAGATCGGGATGTCGAAACCGCGCGCGAGATCGCTCGGGTAGACGGTCGAACGGGAGTCCCCGGGCAGCGTGGTGAAGCCGATCTGGTTGTTCTCGATGATGTGCAGCGTGCCACCGGTGCGGTATCCGGGGAGGCGCATGAGGTTGAGCGTCTCCGGTACCACGCCCTGCCCGGAGAACGCCGCATCGCCGTGGATCAGGATGGGTAGCACCAGGTTCTCGTCCTGCACGGGCACAGTGCCGGCGTGGTCGGTCTGCCGGGCGCGCGTCATGCCCTCGATGACCGGATTCACGAACTCCAGGTGGCTCGGGTTGGGCGCGAGCAGCACGCCGAGCGACTCGCCGGACCGGGTGGCGTAGGTCCCTTCCGCGCCGATGTGGTACTTCACGTCGCCGGTGCCGCCCCGGGGCGCGTGGCGGCCCTCGAACCGGCCGATCAGTTCGCCGGCCGACACCCCGAGCACGTGCGCCAGTACGTTCAGGCGTCCGCGGTGCGCCATGCCGATGGCCGCCGCGCGCGCGCCCGCCGCGGCCGCGCGCTCCACGGCCACGTCCAGCATGGGCACCACCAGGTCGGTGCCCTCGATGGAGAACCGCTTGGCGCCCAGGTAGGAGCGGTGCAGGAACTGCTCGAGCGCCTCCACCTCCGTGAGACGGCCCAGGAGCCAGCGCTGCTCTGCGGGGGAGAGCGGCTGGCGGTGCGCGCCGGCCTCGATCTGCTCCCGGAGCCACTCGCGGTGTGCGGGGTGCTGCAGGTGCTCGAACTCGTAGCCGATCGTGCCGGTGTAGGTCTCCCGCAGCCAGGCGAGCACGCGGGTCATGCTGCCAGCCGCCGCGGGCAGGTCCGCCATGAAACCGGGCGGCACCGCATCCAGCTCGGCTGTGGTGATGCCGTGGAACTCCGGTTGCAGCATGGGATGACCGGGCGGCTCGCTCCCGAGCGGATCCAGGCGCGCGGCCCGGTGCCCGTGCAGCCGGAACGCGTCCACCAGCTCGCCCGCGGCGCGCGCGGCGCGCAACTGGACGATCGTCCCGGGCCCGGCCGGGGCCGCCGCGCCTGTAGTCACCGGGCCGGGCCGCGGCCCGGCCATCCCGCCCGTCTCGAAGAATGCGCGCCAGCGCTCGTCCACCGCCGACGGGTCCTGCAGGTACTGCTCGAAGAGCGCCTGCACGTAGCCGACGTTGTACGCGTCGAACAGCTCGGTGCGATCCACGATCCCCATTGCCTCAGGCACGGTTGCGACTCGGACGGAGCGGCCGGCGGGCGCGCCCGGCCGCGGCCGAACGCCGAATGATACGCGGAAATCGTTCCCCGGTGCCAGCCGCCGGCGGTTGCTGGGCCGGCGACGCCCCGGCTAGCTTAGCGGCGGTGACGACCCTCGACCACGCCTGGCCGCAGCACCTCATGCCCAAGCCGGAAGAGACCCCGCTCATGCAGCAGTGGCGCGACGCCAAGGCGCGCCACCCGGATGCGCTGGTCTTCTTCCGTGTCGGCGACTTCTACGAGATGTTCTGCGAGGACGCGGAGGAGGGTGCGCGCCTGCTCGGCCTCACGCTGACGTCGCGCAACAACGGTGGCGCGGCCCACGTGCCGCTCGCGGGCGTGCCGGTGCGGGCCCGGGACGAGTACCTGCAGCGGCTGGTGCGCCTGGGCCGGCGCGTGGCCGTCTGCGAGCAGATGGAAGATCCTGCGCTCGCCAAGGGCATCGTACGCCGGGAAGTGACCGAGACCATCACGCCCGGCGCGCTGCTCGCCGACAGCCTGCTGAGCGAGCGGCGGAACAACTTCCTGGTCGCGCTGGGCGACACGGCCGGTGCCATCGCGCTCGCGGCCGCGGACATCTCCACCGGCGAAGTCCTCGTCACCCGGGTGGCGCCCGAGGCGCTGGAAGCCGAGCTCGCCCGGCTGGAGCCGGCCGAACTGCTGCTGCCGGCGAGCTGGGCGGAGCGACCGGTACCGGACGACAGCCGCGCCCCGCGCACGGAGCGGCCGGCGTGGCTCTTCGAGCCGGAGTTCGGCGCCGACGAGCTGCGGCGCCGGTACGGCGTGCACGCCCTCGACGGCTTCGGTTTCCAGGCGGAGGACGCGGAACTGATCGGCGTCCTGGGTGCCCTGCTCGCGTACCTCGCCGAACTGCAGCCGGGGTGCCTGAGTGCCCTGCGCCCGCCCCGCATCGAGCGCGGCGGGGACGCCATGGCGCGCGACGACATGACCCGCCGCAACCTCGAACTGGTGGAACCGCGGCGCGCCGATGCCCCGCGCGATGGACGCGCGGCCACCCTCATCGAGGTGATCGACGAGACGCTCACGCCGATGGGCGCCCGCCGCCTGCGCCGCTGGCTGCTCCGGCCGCTGATCGTGGTCGAACGCATCTGGGAACGGCAGGGCGCGGTCGCCGAGTTGCTCGAGCACGCCACTGCCCGGCGGGCGGTGCGGGCGGAGCTGAAGCGCGTGCGCGACCTGGAACGGCTGGCCGGCAAGGTGGGGGCCGGGCGGGTACTGCCCCGGGAGCTGCGCGCGCTGGCGACGTCCCTCGCCGCCCTGCCGGTGCTCCGCCACCAGCTGGCGGAGAGCGAGAGCCCGCTGCTGCGCGCCCTGCATGAGCAGTCGGATGAGCTGGCGGACGTGCGGCAGCTCATCGACCGGGCGCTCGCGGACGAGCCGCCGGCCACGCTCGCCGAGGGCGCCGTGGTGCGCCCCGGCTGGAGCCGGGAGCTGGACGAGCTGCGCGCGTTGCACGATGGCGCGCAGGACACCATCGCGCGACTGCAGGCCCGGGAGCGGGAGCGGAGCGGCATCCCGTCGCTGAAGGTCGGCTACAACAAGGTGTTCGGCTACTACCTCGAGGTCACGCACGCGCACGCGGCGCGGGTGCCCGCCGACTACGAGCGCAAGCAGACGCTGGCCAACGCCGAGCGCTACGTGACGCCGGAACTGAAGGAGTGGGAGTCGAAGGTGCTGGACGCGGAGGATCGCATCCTCGCGCTGGAAGCCCGGCTCTTCGCGCAGCTTCGCCAGGAGGTCGCGGCGCAACTGGCCCGGCTGCAGGCCACGGCCGATGCGGTAGCGCGGCTCGATGTGCTGGCCGCGCTCGCCCAGCTCGCGGAGCGGCGCGCCTACGTGCGCCCGAGCGTGCACGCCGGGTATCGACTGGAGATCCGCGGCGGGCGGCACCCGGTGGTCGAGACCATGATGCCGCGCGAGCAGTTCATCCCCAACGACGTCGTGCTCGATGAAGCGGGCCGGATCATGATCCTCACCGGCCCGAACATGGCCGGCAAGTCCACGCTGCTCCGGCAGGTGGGACTGATCCAGCTGCTCGCGCAGATCGGCGCTTTCGTGCCCGCGGCCAGCGCGCTGCTGCCCGTGTGCGACCGCATCTTCACGCGCGTGGGAGCCTCCGACAACCTGGTGCGGGGCCAGTCCACGTTCATGGTGGAGATGCACGAGACCTCGGCCATCCTGTACGGGGCGACGCGCGCGTCGCTGATCCTGCTCGACGAGATCGGCCGCGGCACCGCGACCTACGATGGGGTGAGCATCGCCTGGGCCGTGACCGAACACCTGCACGAACGGATCGGCGCGAAGACCATCTTCGCCACCCACTACCACGAGCTCACTCAGCTGGCCGAACAGCTGCCCGCGCTGGTCAACTGCAACGTGGCCGTGCGCGAGGTGGGTCACGACATCGTGTTCCTGCACACGCTCCTGCCGGGCGGCGCGGACCGCTCTTACGGCATCGAGGTGGGCCGGCTGGCCGGCCTGCCGCAGGCCGTCGTGGCGCGGGCGCGCGAGATCCTGCGCGAGCTGGAGGGCGCGCACACCGGTGGCGGCGAGGGCCTGGGCCGGCGGGGCGCGCACGCGCCGGCCGCGGCTGCCCGGGAACAGCTTTCGCTGTTCGCGCCGCCCGAGCATCCGGCGCTGGCACGCCTGCGCCGCACCGACATCGATTCGCTCACTCCGCTGCAGGCGCTGAACCTGCTGGCCGAGCTGCACGCCGCCCTGAGGTCGCCATGAACCACGGCAGATTCCCGGCTCTCGTTCTCGCCCTCGCCCTGCTCGGCTGCGGCGATTCCGGCCAGCCATTGCAGCAGCCGGTGCCGGAGCCGGGCGCCAACCCGATCGAGTACCCGGTCTCCCTCTGGGACCAGCGCCTCGAGGGCGAGACCATGCTGCTCGTGCACGTCGACGAGTTCGGCAACGTGGACAGCGCTGCCGTGGACAGCACCAGCGGCCGGCCGGAGTTCGACTCCGCGGCCGTCGCGGGTGCCCGCAAGCTGCAGTTCACGCCCGGGCGCCGGGGCGAGCACGCCATCGCGATGTGGACCCGGCTGCCGGTGCGCTTCGCGCTGGATTCCACCGCGCGCGTCGGCCCGGCGGTGCCGCCGGCGACCCCGCGCCAACCCTGAACCGCGAACCAGGGGTTTCCATGCCCGACCCGCAGCCGCCCCGCAACGCGCGCCCGTTTCACAGCGTGCTCGAGACCATCGGCTGGACTCCGCTGATCCGGTT
>VEPF01000256.1:0-3364 GCA_012027055.1 Gemmatimonadota bacterium
GGCAGCACCTGATCCGGCTCCTGGGGCAGCACCTGGGCGAACACCGACATGGGGCGGCCAACCTTCCTTTCACACCCCGGGGTCGGACCGGAAAATAGGCCCCGCGGGCGTCGAAAGCGAATGCGCGGAAGTCGGCAATGCCCCCGTGGGGATGGTTCAGGAGTCTGCTTCCGGGGTCTTCCGTCCGCGCTGGCGCAGGTATTCGACGATGGGAGGAAGCACCGAAATCACGACGATGGCCATGATCACCAGCGTGAAGTTGTCCGCGACCACGGGGATGTTCCCGAAGAAATATCCGGCGAACACGAACAGACCCACCCAGAGCACGCCGCCGAACAGGTTGTCGGCCATGAAGCGGTGGTAGGACATGGCGCCTAGGCCGGCCACGAAGGGCGCGAAGGTGCGGACGATGGGCATGAAGCGGGTGATCACTATCGTGATGCCGCCATACTTCTCGTAGAACGCGTGGGTCCGCTCCAGGTGCTCGTGCTTCACGAAGCGCAGCCCCCGCTCCGCGCGCGGCGCCAGGAAATGGCCGATCGAGTAGTTCACGATGTTGCCGACGACGGCGGCGATGCTGAGCGCCACGAAGAGCGTGGCCAGGTGCAAAGACCCGCGCGCCGCGAACGCGCCCGCGGCGAAGAGCAGCGAGTCGCCCGGCAGGAAGGGGGTGACTACGAACCCGGTCTCGGCGAAGATGATCAGGAAGAGCAGCGTGTACGTCCAGGCGCCGTAGTTCCGGATGATCTGGTCGAGGTGGACGTCGATGTGAATGATGAAGTCGACGAGCGCGAAGATCCAATCCATCAGGAAGACCAGCCGAAGCGGCCGATGAGGGGGACGAAGGTGCAGCCGACCACTTCTTCCCGCTCGGTTCCCTGTTCAGTCCGGCGGATGAGCGTGAGCTGCTGCTGCTGCCGGTCACCGACCGGGATCAGGAGCCGCCCGCCCGGGGCGAGCTGCTCGACCAGCGTATCGGGCACGATCGGGGCGCCTGCGGCCACCAGGATGGCGTCGTAGGGCGCATAGCGCGACCAGCCAATGGTGCCATCGCCGACCAGCAGCGCCACGTTCGAGATGCGCAGTTCGTCCAGCAGCGTACGGGCGCGTGCGGACAGCTCCGGGATGCGCTCCACGGAATAGACGTGGGCCACCAGCTGTGCGAGCACGGCAGTCTGGAATCCGCTGCCGGTGCCGACTTCCAGCACCTTGTCCTGGTCCTGCAGCGACAGCACCTGCATGTACAGCGCCTGCAGCGAGGGCTGCGATGCGGTCTGGCCGAAGCCGATGGGCAGCGGCGCATCCTCGTAGGCGCGGTGGCGCACGGCCTCGGGCACGAACAGGTGGCGCGGAATCAGATCGAACGCGCGCAGCACGGCCAGGTCACTGATGCCGCGCTCCTGCAGCGTCTCGATCAGCTGCATGCGCTGGCGCCCGAAGAGCCGCGGGCTCAGAGCGTCAGCTGCCACTTCCCGAGCTCCTCCAGCAACGGGTAGCTGGTCAGGTCGAGGTGCAACGGCGTCACCGTGATGTAGCCGTCGTGGATGGCCTGGAAGTCGGATTCGGGCGCGCCCCACCAGCGGCTCTCGCCGCCGCCGATCCAGAAGTACTCACGGCCGTTCGGGTCGCGGGCCCGGGTCAGCGAGCCGGAGTAGGCGCGGCGGCTGAGCGTGGTCACCTTCACGCCCTTCACCTCGGCCGGGGGCAACGCCGGCAGATTGATGTTGAGCATGGTGTCGGCCGGGTAGTCGCCGCGCTTGAGGGTCTGCTCGAGAAGCCGCGTGAGCAGTCCCGTCCAGGCCGGTATGTTCTCGGGATCGCGCCCGGTGTACGAGATCGCCACGCCCGGAATGCCCAGGATCGTGGCCTCCATCGCGGCGGCCACGGTGCCGGAGTAGAGCACGTCGTCGCCCAGGTTGGCCCCGTGGTTCACGCCCGAGAGCACGAAATCCGGTTTGGCCTCCAGCAGCTCTCCGAGGCCGAGTACCACGCAATCGGTGGGCGTGCCGTCCCCCACTTCCACGTTGGGTTCGACCTGCCGCACCCGCAGCGGGTAGTGCAGCGTGAGCGAGTGGCTGGTCGCGCTCTGCTCCCGGTCCGGCGCCACCACCCGCACATCGCCCAGGGGGGCGGCCGCCTGTGCGAGCGTGCGGATGCCGACCGCCATGAACCCGTCATCGTTCGTGATCAGGAAACGCATCTGCTTTCAATCCGAGGCCAGCAGCTCGCGGAGGCGCGCCACGTCTTCTCGCAGCAGGGTGAGGGTCTGGGAATCGAGCGCGCGCGCCGTGTGCTCGGCGAGCAGCCCGCCGCGCCGCAGCTGGTCGAGCTTCGCCTTGGCTCCTTCCACCGTGTACTTCTCCTCGTACAGCAGGTGCTTGACCAGCAGGATCAGCTTGATCTCCTTGCGCTGGTAGGCCCGGTTCCCGGAGCGGTTTTTCGAGGGGTTCAGCACCGGGAATTGCGACTCCCAGTAGCGCAGCACGTGGGGCGGCAGCCCGGCCAGCTCCGAGACCTCGCCGATCGAGTAGTACTCCTTGCGCGCCACGGGCCGCTCGCGCGGACTGTGGCGGAGCGGCTCGGCCGGCGATCGCGTCCCGCCTTCGTGCCTCCCCGCCGGGGCCGGAACGGGCGCCGGCTGCACTTCCCTGCGCGGCTCGCCTTCCGGCTCGGCCGCCGGCGACGCCCGCGAGGGCTCCGCTGCCGGAGGGGTCTCGAGCTCCATCTGCAGTGACGGGGCCGGGGCAGGCGGGTCGGGGGCCGCGGGCGGCACACCTTCCTCCCACGGATAGCGTTCGCTCATCGCCAGAGCTCCGGCTTGGGTTCACGCAGCATCAGGTTCGCCAGGGCCTCCGCGGCGGGACGTCCCTCGAACAGCACCGCGTGCACTTCCGCGATGATCGGCATCTCGATCCCGGCCCGACGGGCCAGGGCATGGGATGAGCGGGTGGTGTCCACGCCTTCCGCCACCATGGTCATCTCGCCGACCACGTCCTCGAGCCGGCGTCCCTTGCCCAGCTCGATGCCGACGTGCCGGTTCCGGCTCAGCTCGCCGGTGCACGTGAGGATCAGGTCACCCATGCCGGCCAGCCCGGAAAGGGTCAGCGGGTTGGCCCCGAGCCTGACCGCGAGCCGCATCATCTCGGCCAACCCGCGCGTGATCAGGGCAGCCGTGGCATTGTGGCCGAGCCCGAGGCCCACCGCCATGCCGGCAGCGATCGCCATCACGTTCTTGAGCGAGCCGCCCAGCTCGACGCCCGCCACGTCATCGCTGGTGTACACCCGCAGGTAGGGCGTCTGGAAGAGCTGCTGGACGCGGCGCGCGGCTTCGGCGACGATGCTCGCCACCGTGCCCGCCGTGGAC
>VEPF01000256.1:3374-6170 GCA_012027055.1 Gemmatimonadota bacterium
CGAGGGCGGCCATCGCCCCCTCGGCGTCGTGGCTCGCCACCGTGACCGCCGTGGCCGGCTCGCGGGCCACTTCCAGCGCGAAGCTGGGCCCGGAGAGGTAACAACTGCGCTGCGCAATCGGGCCGGGCAGGACGTCGCTCAGCACCTCGGCCATGGTGCTGAGCGTGCCCAGCTCGATGCCCTTGGATGCGCTCACCACCAGCGCATCCGGGCGCAGTACCGGGGCGACCTGCACCAGCACCTGCCGGACGTGTTGCGCCGGGCTGGCCGAGACCACCACGGCCGCACCGTCGGCCACGCTCGCCAGCCTGGTCTCGGCGCGCAGCGCCGGGGCCAGCCGGATGCCGGGCAGATATACGGGGTTCTCGTGCGTGTGGACGATGGCGGCAGCGACGGCGGCTTCGAAGGACCAGAGCACCACGTCGGGGCGCTTCTTGGCGAGCAGGTTCGCGAGCGTGGTTCCCCAGCTGCCGGCCCCCAGGACGGCGATCCGCTCGCTCATTGCCGGCCGGACTTCCGCCGGAAGCGGTTTTCCTCGCCGCGCAGCAGCCGGCGCACGTTGCTGCGGTGCGCGAAGATCACGAAGGCCGCGAGCGCGATGCCCACCCACAGGACCGGCCCCGGGCCGCGCGAGGCATACACGACGGCGGGCAGCGTCAGGGCCGCGACAATGGAGCCGACCGAGACGTAACCGGTGCCGAACACCAGCGCGAGCCAGACCGCCAGGCAGACCAGCACCGCCAACGGCGCCAGCGCCAGGTACACGCCGGCCCCCGAGGCGGCGCCCTTGCCACCGCGGAACCCGACGTAGGAGGAGAACACGTGCCCGCCGATGGCCGCCGCGCCATAGGCGAGCGCCCACTCGGGCGCGGGCCGCCCATCCCAGAGCGGGAAGAACGCCGTCGGGAAATACCCCTTGGCGATGTCGAACATGAAGATGGGTGTGGCCGCCTTCCAGCCCAGCACGCGGAAGGCGTTCGTGGCACCCAGGTTCCCGCTGCCGTGCCGGCGCAGGTCGCTGCCGCGAGTGCGGCCCACGATGAAGCTGGTGGGGATCGCGCCCGTGAGATAGGCGGCGACGACGAGCAGGAGCCAGGTCATGCGGGTGTTGCGCTCTTCCGCCGCCGCCCGCGCAGGCGGATCCGCAGGGGGCTGCCCGCGAACGACCAGGCGGCGCGGAAGCCGTTCTGGAGGTAGCGCAGGTAGTGCTCCGGCACGCCTTTGGGCTGGTTCGTGAAGACCAGGAAGGTGGGTGGCTTCACCGCCACCTGGGTCGCGTACAGCAGCTTCACCGGCATGCCACGAAAATGCGGCGGCGGGCGGCGTACCGCCAGTTCACGGACCACCTCGTTGACCTCGCGCGTGGGGATCCGGCGCGCCCTGGCTTCGGCCACCTCCAGCGCCAGCTCCAGCACCCGGCGCACCCGCTGGCCGGTGAGCGCGGAGGCGAACAGGATCGGGATCCACTGCATGGCGCGCGCGCGCTTGCGGAGCTCGCGCTCGTAGGCGACCGCGGTGTTCGTCTCCTTCGCCACCAGGTCCCATTTGTTGACCACCACGATCAGCGCGCAGCCCGCCCGCCACGCTTTCTCGGCGATCTTTAGATCCTGAACGTGCACCGGATCGGTGCCGTCGAGCAGCAGCAGGCACACGTCGGCCCGCTCGATGGCGCGCTCCGTGCGCAGCGCGCTGAAGTACTCGAGCCCGCGCTCGATCCGGGCCTGGCGGCGCAGCCCTGCGGTGTCCACGAATACCAGTTCGCGGCCGTGGTAGCGGAGCGGCGTGTCGACGCTGTCGCGGGTGGTGCCCGGGACCTCGCTCACCACCATCCGCTCCTCGCCCAGCAGCCGATTCACGAAGCTCGACTTGCCCACGTTCGGCTTTCCCACTACGGCGATGTAGAGCGCCGCTTCGTCCTCCGCTTCGGCCTCCGCCGGCGGCAGGTGCGCCACGATGACGTCCAGCAGGTCACCCGAGCCCCGCCCCTGCATCGAGCTGACCGGGTACGGCTCGCCCAGGCCCAGCTCCCAGAAATCGTGCTGCGCAGTCTCATCGGGCAGCCGGTCCAGCTTGTTCACCACCACCACCACCGGCAGGCTGGTGCGCCGCAGCAACTCCGCGATGCGCTGGTCCAGCGGGTGCGGTCCGAGCCGGCCGTCCACCATGAACACCAGCAGGTCGGCCTCGGCAATCGCGGCTTCCACCTGCCGCCGGATCGCGTCGGTCATCACTTCCACGGTCTCGGGCTCCAGTCCGCCCGTATCCACCAGGAAGAAGCGGCGCCCGTTCCACTCCGCCTGCGCGAAGTTGCGGTCGCGGGTCACGCCCGGCGTGTCCTCCACGATCGCGCGCCGCTCACCGAGCACCCGGTTGAAGAACGTGGACTTGCCGACGTTCGGCCGGCCGATGATCGCCGCTACCGGCATGCCTCGTCTCACAATGCCTCCAGGGCGGCCGCTAATTCATGGGCGGGCAGCACGTGCGCGGGCGACAGGGCGCCGACCAGCTCCGCGAACGGCATGTCGTCCACGAACCGGCCGTGGTCGTTGAGCGACTCGGCGGAGATCAATACGGCATCGTACGCGCCGCCGCGCGCCGCGGCCAGCAGGGCCGCGCCCGGCAGCAGGCCCGCCGTAGTGACGGTATCGCCGAACATCGGGTTGGGCACGCCCAGCACGTCGATGCGCGCACCTGTCTGTGCTTCGGCCGCGCGGGCCAGGGGGGCGAACACCGGCGCCATGCGCGTGCCGGTCTGCAGCGCGATCCGGCGGCCGTCCAGGCGCGACACCCCGCCAA
>VEPF01000435.1 GCA_012027055.1 Gemmatimonadota bacterium
GGGTCCTGCTGCACGGCTGAACCAGCCCGCAAACCACCCGCCCCTGCGCAACGCGCGCGCCGTGACGCATACGAGGCGCCGCGCCTGTGCAACCGCAGCACCGACGGCTTGCGGTGCGCCCGGTTGGCGCGAACCCGCATGGTCCTGCCCCGCCGGCGTGACCAGCGTCTGCACATGCCGGCCGCCGTGGGGGCGGCGGGTCCCCGAACCGATACGCCAGTGCTTGCACAGGTAACGAGCGGCGCCGTGCAGGGCGTGGACGCCATCGTCGTCAAGGTGGAGGCGGACCTCGCCCGCGGTCTGCCAGCCATGCACATCGTGGGCTTGGCCGAGAGTGCGGTGCGAGAGGGGCGGGAGCGGGTCACGGCGGCGCTGGCGAATGCCGGATTCACTCTGCCCCCGCGCCGGATCACCTTCAACCTGCAACCAGCGGACGTCCGGAAAGATGGCAGTGCATTCGATCTGCCGCTGGCCGTCGCCCTGCTCGCCGCGATGGGTGAGGTGCGGACGGAGTCTCTGGCGGGCACTGCGTTCATCGGGGAACTCGGACTGGATGGCGAAGTGCGGCCGGTGCGAGGCGTGCTCCCGATCGCGGCCCGCTGCGCGGCGGAGGGAATCGGCAGCATCGTCGTTCCTCCGCAGAACGCGGCGGAGGCAGCGGTCGTTGGGCAACTGCGGGTGCACGCCGCTCGCAGCCTGCGGGATGTACTGCTGCACCTGAGCGGGCGACGACCGCTCGCCCGCCACCTGCCGGGCACTGACACCACGCCGGTGCCGGGTCCGCTGCACGACCTGGACCTGGCCGATGTCAAGGGCCAGGAGAGCGGCAAGCGTGCCCTGGAGATCGCGGCTGCCGGCCAGCACAGCCTGCGCATGGTCGGAGCTCCCGGCGCGGGGAAATCGATGCTGGCCCGCCGCCTGCCGGGAATCCTTCCGCCGCTCAGCCACCCGGAGGCAATCGAGGTGACGCGCGTCTACTCGGTGGCTGGCCGGTTGCGTCCGGGACAGGCGCTGGTACACGAACGGCCATTCCGGGCGCCGCATCACAGCATCTCGGAAGCCGGCCTGATCGGCGGTGGCGGCGGTCTGGCACGGGTGGGCGAAATCTCGCTGGCGCACCACGGAGTGTTGTTCCTGGACGAGCTGACGCTCTTCAGCCGGGCCGTGCTGGAAGGTCTTCGTCAGCCGCTCGAAGACGGCCTGGTGCAGATCGGGCGGGCGCGGGGCTCACTGGTGTATCCTGCCCGCTTCATGCTGGTCGCGGCGATGAATCCCTGCCCGTGCGGCTTTCGGGACACTGGGGACGGGCGTTGCATTTGCACGCCCCATCAGCGGCAGCAGTACGATGCGCGGCTCTCGGGTCCGCTGCTGGATCGCTTCGACCTGCACATCGAGGTGCCGCCGCTGGCCGAGGCCCGGCTGTCCGAGCGCGCGCCGGGGGAGACGAGCAAGCGAGTCAGGGCCCGTGTCCTGGCCGCCCGCGAGCGCCAGCTGGCGCGGCTGGCGGAGCGGGGTGGGCTGGGGGCGGCGGCCAACAGCCAGCTGGGCCCCCGGGAATTGCGGTCCTGCTGCCAGCTTGACGCTGCCGGCGAGGGCCTTCTGCAGGCTGCGACCAGGAAGCTCGGGTTGTCCGCGCGTGCCTATCACCGCGTGCTGCGGCTGGCGCGCACCATTGCCGACCTGGACGGCAAGGCGTCGATCGGGGCTGGACACGTGGCTGAAGCCATACAGTACCGGACGCTCGACCGGATTCCCCTGCGGCCGGTTCGGCCGGTCGGGTAGCCTCGGCGGTGTCCGGCGCAGCCGGCGAGCGCCGGCTGCCGGACGCGCGCACGCCTGGCCGCGGGTGGCCTCGATGGGCCGCGCGGCCAGCCCCGGGACCGTGCGTCTGTCCCCGTGCCCGCTTGTTGGCATTCCTGCCTGTGCCTAAGCTTCGCGCATGGCATCGGACTTTACCGCAGAGCAGGTGATCGCCGTACTGCAGGAGGGCGACCGGGACCTGGCCGCGCGCTTCACGCTGCTGCTGGAGGTGCTGCGCGGGTGCGGGTCGGTCTGCATCGGCTACTCGGGCGGAGTGGATTCGGTGCTGCTCGCGCAGGCAGCCCTGCTCGCGTGCGGCCCCGGGCGGGTCCTGGCGGTCACGGGCCTGAGTGCATCGGTGTCGGATGCGCAGCGTGAGCTGGCCCGGGATTGTGCCCGGCGGATGGGGCTGCCGCACCTGGAGGTCGGCACCGAGGAGCTGAGCGATCCGAGCTACGCGGCCAATCCGGCGGATCGGTGCTATTTCTGCAAGCGCGAGCTGTGGTCGAGGCTGGCGGAAGTCGCTGCGGCGCGCGGGCTGTCGTGGGTGCTGGATGGATCCAATGCCGACGACGTCGGCGACTACCGCCCCGGCATGAGGGCTGCCCAGGAAAGGGCGATCCGGGCGCCGCTGCTGGAGGCCGGCCTCACGAAAGCGGACATCCGGATCATATCGCGCCTCTTCGGGCTGCCCACCTGGGATCAGCCTTCGGCCCCGTGCCTCGCGAGCCGGCTGCCGTACGGACTGGCGGTCACGCCGGAACGGCTGCGGCAGGTGGAGGAAGCGGAGAGCGCGCTGCGCCGGCTCGGACTCCGCGACCTGCGGGTTCGCCATCACGGCGATGCGGCCCGGCTGGAACTCGGCCCGCGCGACCTCGCCACGGCCGGCGACCGACCGGAGGCGATTGCGGCCGGAGTGCGAGCCGCCGGTTTTCGCCGGATCCTGCTCGATGTGGAAGGCTACCGGCGCGGCGCCCTGAACGAGTCGCTCACCCAGCTCGAGCCCCGGCGCCGTGATCTCTGACCCCCGCCTGGAAGAAGTCCGCGCGCTGGTCCGCGCCGGCGGGTTCCCGCATGCCGACGTGGAGTCGGGTGGTCATGACGGAAGCATCGCCGTGATCCGCAACGTTCCGGCGACAGCCGCGTCCGCCCTGGCACGACTCGCCCCGGCCATCCGGACACTCGGTTTCCGGTACGTCGCGGTCGACATCACCCCGCCGGAATCGTGACCGAATTCGCCGCTCCGGTCTACCTGGACCACGCCGCGACGACCGCGTTTCGGCCCACCCCGGTGGTGCGGGCCGTCGCGTCGTATCTGGAGGAAATCGGTGCCACGCCGGGGCGGGGCGGGCACCGGCTCGCGGTGGCCGCCGAACGGATCGCGCTGCGTTGCCGTCAGGGGCTGGCCCTCCTCCTGGACATCCCCGGCGATCCCGGCCGGATCGCGTTCATGCACAACGCCACCCACGCGCTTAATACCGCGCTTGCAGGCGTGCTGCGCCCAGGAGAGCGCGTCGTGGTGACGGCCTACGATCACAATGCCGTGCTGCGGCCGGTACACCGGCTTGCCCGGGAGCGGGGTGTGCAGGTGGTGATCGTACCGGGCAACGCGGCGGGGGAGCTGGACGAGGCGGCCCTGGTCGCCGCGTTGCCGGGCGCCCGCCTGCTGGTCGTGAACGGCGCCTCGAACGTGCTCGGCACCGTGCCCGACGTGGCCGGGTTGTGCCGGCGCGCTCACGATGCGGGCGCGCTGGTGCTGCTGGATGCCGCGCAGCTGGCCGGACAGGTGCCGTTCTCGGTGGCGGCGAGCGCTGTGGACCTGGTGGCGCTCACCGGCCACAAGGCGCTGCTGGGACCTCAGGGCACGGGCGCGCTCTGGGTGCACCAGCGCGTCGCCATCGAGCCATTGCTGGTGGGTGGGACCAGGGGGGATTCGCTGGCCATGGAGATGCCGGTGGCGTTTCCGGATCACCTCGAGGCAGGTTCCCTGAACGGACCCGGGATCGCCGGGCTCGCTGCCGGCGTGGAACTCCTGCAGCACGAAACCGTGGAGCGCGTGCACGAGCGGCTGTGCGGACTCAAAGCGACGTTGCGCGCCGGATTGCTCGCGATCGGCGGCGTACGAGTACATTCTCCGGCGGCCCCGGCGGGAGCGCCCATCGTCACCATCACGGCCATGACGCTCGATCCTGCGACCCTTGCCCTGCGCCTGGACCGGGACCACGGCGTGCTGGCGGGCGCGGGCCTCCATTGCGCTCCCGCAGTGCACCGGCTGCTGGGCACGGAGCAGACCGGGGCGCTGCGTTTTTCCCTCGGGATCGGCAATACCGAGGCGGATGTGCAGCGCGCGGTGCGCGCGGTCGGCGCGATCCTGGAAAGGAGCCCGGCATGAGGCTCTTCATCGCCGTCAACCTGCCCGCTGCGGCGTGCGCGGAGATCGCGGCGGCCACGCGGCCCCTGCGCAACGCCGGCCTGCCGGTGCGCTGGGTGGATGCTACCGCCTATCACCTGACGCTGAAGTTCCTGGGCGAGGTGGAAGAGGACCTGGCTCGGGCGCTCGCTCGGGTCGTCGGCGAGGTCGCGGCCCGCCACCCGGCATTCCCCTTGCGATTGCGGGGTGCCGGCGCATTCCCGAACCTGCGCCGGCCCTCGGTGTGGTGGCTCGGCATCGAGGCGAGCGAGGCGCTGGCCGGGTTGCAGCAGGATGTCGAGCGCGGGACCGTCCCGCTCGGTTTCCCGGCCGAGCAGCGCCCATTCTCGCCGCACCTGACGCTCGGGCGCACGGCGCGGGATTACCGCCGGGATGCGCTGGCCGGCGCGGAGTCGCGGTTGCAGGCGGTGGCCTTCGACCGCACCATCACCGTGGAGACCCTGGATCTCATGCGCAGCCACCTGACGCCTCGCGGCGCGCGATACGAGCGCCTGCTGGTCGCTCCCCTGCGGCCATGATCGCCTTCGGCTGCATCCGGCGCCTGCTAGTGCTGGCGTTGATCGGGCTGCTGGCCGCAGCGGCCTGGCTGTATCGCGATCGGATCGCCGCCGCCTGGCGGGACGCGCGCGGGCTCCGTGACCAGCCGCTGGTCGCCAGCGAAGCGCTTGCCGAAACTGCGGCGGCGCGCATCGATTCCCTGGCCGGCCGGAAGCTGGCCCGCGCGGCCTTCTCCGAGGTCGAGCTGCAAAGCCTCCTGCGCTATCGCTTCGATGGCATCATGCCTGCCTTCGTCGACAGCGCCCGGGTGAGCCTGGAGGGCGACCGCATTCGGCTGGCCGGACGCGTGCCGCTCGATCGCCTGCCCGCCGGTGGCGCGCTCGACGACGTCCGGGCCGTCCTCCCCGACACCGCCGAGATCACGCTCACCGGCACCATGTTGCCGCTCGATGCCGGGCGCGTCGCCTTCGGGGTGAACCAGGTCACGGCGGCGCGCGTCCCGCTGCCGAAGCGGATCATCCCGGCCGCGCTCCGGCGGCTCGGACGCACCGCCGAACCCGGACTGCCGGAAGATGCCATTGCCCTGCGCCTGCCGCAGGGCGTCACGGCGGCCTACATTCGCAACGATTCGCTCGTGCTCATCACTCGCGCCGGCGCTCACTGACCATGGCACGCATCCTCGTCGTCGACGATGAAGAAGGCATCCGCCGCATCCTCCGCCAGGTGCTGGAATACGAAGGCCACGAAGTGAAGGTCGCGGCGGGGGGCGGGGAAGCGCTCGCTGTATTCGGGACCTTCAACCCGGAACTCACGCTCCTCGATGTCAAGATGGAACGTATGGACGGGATGGAGGTGCTCGACCGCATGCGCAGCCGCGATCCGGGCGCGGTCGTGGTCATGATCAGCGGGCACGGCACCATCGAGACCGCGGTGGAAGCCACCCGACGGGGGGCCTACGATTTCCTGGAGAAGCCGCTGGACACGGATCGTCTGCTGCTCACCATCCGGAACGCTTTGCAGCAGCGTGGACTGGCGGAAGAGAATGCGCGGCTCCGGGAAGAAGTCGAGAGCCGGTACGAGATCGTGGGACGGAGCTTCGTCATCCGGGCACTGCTGGACCGGATCGAAAAGGTGGCGCCCACCGATGCGCGGGTCCTGATCACGGGCCAGAACGGCACTGGCAAGGAATTGGTGGCGCGCGCCCTGCACCGCCTCTCGCATCGGGCCGATGGGCCGTTCGTGGAGGTCAACTGCGCGGCCATCCCGGCGGAACTGATCGAGAGCGAGCTGTTCGGACACATGAAGGGCTCCTTCACTGGGGCAGTCGGCGACCGGGCCGGTAAGTTCGAGCAGGCGCACGGCGGCACGTTGTTCCTGGATGAGATCGGAGACATGAGCCTCGCCGCCCAGGCCAAAGTGTTGCGCGCCCTGCAGGAAGGGG
>VEPF01000334.1:0-302 GCA_012027055.1 Gemmatimonadota bacterium
CTCGCTCTGGTCCGGGGCGCCCTCGGTGCTGTGCGATCGTGTCGCCCCCGCACCGCCCACCGCGCCAACACCGCCGGGGCCGGCGCCGCCGCCCTGGAGCGCGCCCGCGCCCAGCCCGGCTCCGCCACCCTACGCTGGCCCCGCGCCCACACCCCCGCCTGCCTCCGGCGGGGGCGAGTACACGCGCATGTTCGGCGGCGTGTCCCCGGGTCCGGCCGCGCCCTCCTACCCGGGAGCGGCCGGGGCGCCCGGCCCGGCGCTCGGGCGCACGCCGCCGCCCGGCGGCCGCGCGCCGGCGGTCG
>VEPF01000334.1:312-6169 GCA_012027055.1 Gemmatimonadota bacterium
GTGACCCCGGCCATGCCGGTGGGCCCGAGCGAATTCACCCGGGTGGTGTCGGCGCTGCCGACCGCTCCGGCCGGTCTGGGCGCGCCGCCTGCACCGGCCTGGCCCACGACTCCGCCGCCCGCACCCGCGGCGGCTCCGCCGGCCCGCAAGTCCGGCCCGAGCAAGGGAGTGCTGATCACCCTCGTGGGGATCATGGTGCTCGCGGTGGTACTGGTGGTGGTGCTGATCGTGCTCGCCTGAGCCGGGCGGCTCAGGCGAGCAGGATGAGCAGCTCCAGCTCCGGATCCGGCAGGTCCGCGGGCACGTAGGCCGCGAGATGGCGCGAGCGCCGGATCGAGTCCCAGTCCTCGCCCGCGCGCTCGCGCGAAGTACTGGATGTCCAGACGCAGCGGGACGGCGGCCGGCGGAGCGGCCACGTGCCGCAGCGCCACTCCCGGCAGTGCCCGCCGCACCAGTCCCTCGATGCGATCCGCCGAGCTCACCTTCAGCAGCTGCGGCACCCGCCGCATCAGGTCGGCAGCCTTGGCGCCGCTCGACACCGCCAGGTAGATCTGCGGGGCGGAGAAATACCGGTCCTCGTCCAGGGCGGTGGCGTACAGCGACGGCTCGGTGCGCCGGAGCGGGAGCGACACGTAGCGGGCGGGCACCCGGCCGCCGCCGGTCGCGAGCAGGTGCCGGAAGCGCGGCAGGTGGCTGTTGACGGTGTAGAGCAGCCAGAAGTTGGCGACGTCGGATACGCCGAAATCCGCCAGGCCGACGTTGCGCTGCCGGCGCATGCCGGAGAGCGAGGCGCTCTTGGCGGCCAGCAGCTCGACCAGCCGGCGCACGATGCCGAGCGCGTGCGGGCTGGCACCAATGTCCACCAGCGGGGGCACGAAGGCCGGGTCGAGTTCGACCTGGCCGGCCGCGTTGCGCCGCAGCCGGGCGACCGGGAGGATGGCGTTCCCCTCCAGCGTCTCCCCCTCCGCCATCAGCCGCAGGTTCTTGCGCGCGATCTGGATCGGCTTCTCGGCGAGGCCGGTGTTGTCATCGCGGAGCAGGACCACCTCGGCGATGTACCGGGTGTCGCGATCGCCCGCGCGGGTGGAGACGCTCTGGCGCCCGGGTCGCTGCTCGGGGATCGCCAGATAGAGCACCAGCTCGGTCTGGTCGGGCCGCCAGTGCTCGCCCACCGGGAGCGGAGCGGGCGCTGCGTCCGCGCCGCCGACGTCGAACACCAGCCCGTCCGGGAACAGGCCGGCCGCCGCGGTGATGGCGAACAGTCCGCCGGCCAGCGCCTCCCGGTCCAGCTCCAGGCGGCTGAACCCCCATGGACAGAACGCCAGCGCGTTCAGCCGGAACTCGAGCAGGCTCTCCAGGTACCGGTCCTGCGCCTGCAGGTGCTGCGGGTTGAGCAGGACGCCCTTGGTCCAGAGCACTTTCTGCAGCTGCGTCATGAGCGGTTCCGCGGCTGGCGGGTGGATGCGACAGCGCAGGGGCGACGGCGGCGGCCGGCCGGGTCGCCCGTGCCGGTCTCGAACTTGTCCGGCGAGCGGCGCGGAACGCAAGGGTCGGGTGAGCGCCGATGTGCTTGACAAACACCCGTCGCCAGAGCAAGCTGCAAGCGAGCGGATGTGCCGAAGATGCGCCCTGGCAGGCGCGTGGCGTTGGCGAGTCAGCCGGCGTCGCCAAATCCCCACCTGCCCAGAATGGTATTCCGCCCTGTCCAGCCGGAAGCGATAACAGCACCAATCCAATCAACCGCCCCACCAGGAGCCGCCAATGCCCGAGAGCGTCCATCGAAAACTGGAACGGGTCAGGCCGCCGCGCGTTCACATCACCTATGATGTGGAGACCGGCGACGCGATCCAGCTGAAGGAGCTGCCCTTCGTGATGGGCGTGCTCGCCGACTTCAGCGGCCAGCCGGTCGATCCCCTCCCCCGTCTGCGGGATCGGAAGTTCGTCGAGGTCACGCCCGACAACTTCGACGATGTACTGAAGAAGATGGCCCCGCACCTCACCTTCAAGGTGCAGAACCGGTTGAGCGATGCGCCCGATGCCGGCAAGCTGGGCATCGAGCTCAAGTTCGAGAGCCTGGATGACTTCGCGCCCGACCGGATCGCGCAGCAGGTCGAGCCGCTCAAGAAGCTGCTCGAACTGCGCCAGCAGCTGGCCGATCTGCGCGGCAGCCTGCAGGGCAACGACAAGCTCGAGGAGATCCTGCAGAACACGCTGGCCGACGAAGCGCGCATGGGCAAGCTGAAGGACGAGCTCAACGCGGAGGCGCCCAATGCCTAGCGGCGACATGCAGCAGCAACAGCAGCAGGCGCAGGCGGAGGTCGCTGGCGTCAGTCTGCTGGACCAGATCGTGGATCAGGGCCGGTTCGGTGCGGAAGCGGCACAGCGGGAACGCGGCCGCAGCCTGATCAAGAAGTTCGTGAGCGAGGTGCTGGAAGGCGCCATCGTGGTGCGGCCGGACACGGAGTCGATGCTCAACGCCCGCATCGCGGAGATCGACCGCCTGCTCTCGCTGCAGCTGAGCGAGGTGCTGCACCATCCCGATCTGCAGAAGCTGGAGGGGACCTGGCGCGGACTGAAGTACCTGCTCGCCAACACCGAGACGAGCACCACGCTCAAGATCAAGGTCCTCAACGTCCGGAAGAACGAGCTGCTCAAGGACCTGCAGAAGGCCCCGGAATTCGACCAGAGCGCCCTCTTCAAGAAGGTGTACGAGGAGGAATACGGCGTATTCGGCGGTGATCCGTTCGGCGCGCTCATCGGCGACTACGAGTTCGGCCGGGCCGGCCAGGACATCGAGCTGCTGGAGAAGGTCTCGCAGGTGGCGGCCGCGGCGCATGCGCCGTTCCTGACCGCGGCCTCGCACGAGATGTTCAACCTGGAGAGCTACACGCAGCTGGACCAGCCGCGCGACCTGGCCAAGATCTTCGACACCACGGAGTACGCCAAGTGGAAGGCGTTCCGTGACTCCGACGATTCCCGCTACGTCGCGCTGACGGCCCCGCGCATGCTGCTGCGCGAGCCTTACGGCAAGGCCACGGTCCCGGTCGAGGCGTTCGACTTCGAGGAGGGCGTGGACGGCTCGGAGCACAGCAAGTACCTGTGGGGCAGCTCGGCGTGGGCGCTGGGTGCCCGCGTCACGCACTCCTTCGGCAACTATGGCTGGTGCGCCACCATCCGCGGCGTGGAGAGCGGCGGCCTGGTGGAAGGGCTGCCGGTGCACAACTTCCGCACCGAGTCGGGCGACATGGCCATGAAGTGCCCGACCGAGACCCAGATCACGGACCGGCGGGAGAAGGAGCTGGCCGACCTGGGCTTCGCGCCCCTGGTGCACTGCAAGGGTACGCCCAACGCGGCCTTCTTCAGCGTGCAGTCCGCGCAGAAGCCGAAGATCTACGACAGCGACGCCGCCACCGCGAACTCGCGGATGTCGGCACAACTGCCCTACATCTTCGCGGTCTCGCGCTTCGCGCATTATCTGAAGGCGATGATGCGCGACAAGATCGGCGGGTTCATGTCACGTGGGGAAGCGGAGCGCTTCCTGAACAACTGGATCAACAACTACACCATCGCCAACGATGACGCCGGGTTCGAGCTGAAGGCCCGGCATCCGCTCCGCGAGGCGAGGGTAGAGGTCGTCGAAGTCGCGGGTAAGCCGGGCGCGTACCGGGCCGTCGCGTTCCTGCGCCCGCACTTCCAGCTGGACGAACTGAGCGTATCGCTGCGCCTGGTTGCCGATCTGCCGGCAGCCGCGAAGTAGTCAGGCGGATGCAGACGGAGTCACCGTCCCGGCGCCGCGGACGCGCCGGGACGGGCCCGCCGATCGAACTCACATCAGAAGGGTGGTGACACATGTCGGCTGTTGACTATTTCCTCAAGATCGACGGCATCGAGGGCGAAGCCACCGATGCCAAGCACAAGGCGGAGATCGATATCGAGAGCTACAGCTGGGGCGCGCAGCAGACGGTCCAGGCGGTGGGGGCTGCGCACGGTTCCGGCAAGGTGGTCATGCAGGACTTCTCCTTCTCCATGAGGGTGTGCAAGGCCACCCCCAAGCTGATGCTCGCCTGCGCCTCCGGCCAGCACATCAAGCAGGCGGTACTGGCCTGCCGCCGGGCGGGTGGCGAGCAGCAGGAGTACTACGTCGTCAAGATGAGCGAAGTGCTGATCAGCTCGTATGAGACGGCCGGGTCGGTGGGCGACGTCGTGCCGACGGACAAGTTCGCCTTGAACTTCAGCAAGATCGAATTCGAGTATAAGGAGCAGAAGGCGGACGGCACCATGGGCTCGCCTGTCAAGACCGGCTGGAACGTCAAGGAGAACAAGAAGATCTGAGCGATCTCATGAACGCTGCCGAGCTGTACCAGGAAGGGCGGCTGGACGAGGCGATCGAGGCGCTGGGAGTCGCGCTCCGGGAGAATCCGGCCGACAACCGGCGCCGCACCTTCCTCTTCGAGCTGCTCTGTTTTGCCGGGAACTACGAGCGCGCCGAGAAGCAGCTGGACATGCTCGGCCGCGATGGGAAGGACGCCGAGATGGGGGCCCTGCTGTACCGGGGGGCCATCCACGCGGAACGGCTGCGGCAGCAGATGTTCGAGCCGGGCGGCATGCCGCCCACCACGGGTCCGGCCCCGCTGGTGAGCGGCACGCTGAACGGGGTGTCGTTCAGCGCGCTCGAGGATGCGGACCCGCGGATCGGGGCGCGCCTCGAGCTGTACGTGGCCGGTCAGTACACGTGGCTGCCGCTGGCGCACGTGCAATCGGTGCAGATGGAGCCGCCGAAGCGGCTGCGCGACCTGTTGTGGGCGCCGGTCGTGGTCCGGGTCACGGCGGAAGCCGCGCATTCGGAGCTGGGCGAGGTGCTCATGCCGGTGCTGACGCCGGGGGCGTGGAAGCATGGTGACCCGCTCGTACGGCTGGGACGAGTCACCGAGGTGGCGGACCTGGCGGACGGAATCACGGTGCCGGTGGGGCAGAAGCTGTTCCTGGTGGATGGCGAAGAGGTGCCCCTGCTGGAAATGCGGGAGCTGGTCATCAACCCGGTCGCGGAGACGGCCTGAGCATGGAGTCGATAGTCGAGCTGCTGCAGCCGGTGTCGGAGGCGGCGCCGGCCGGGACTTACCTGCGCTACGATCCGCTCTACGACAAGATCAAGGAGGCCCGCCGGGAAGACGCGGACCTGCCGCAGGGTGAATGGGAGGTCGCCCGCAAGACGGCGGACTGGCCGCAGGTCATCCGGCTGAGCACGGAAGCGCTCACGCGGAAGACCAAGGACCTGCAGATCGCGGCCTGGCTCACCGAAGCGTGGCTGCGGCGTGAGGGGATCACCGGCCTGCGGCGGGGGATCGCGCTGCTGCACGAGCTGGTGCAGAAGTACTGGGACACCGTCTATCCGCCGATCGAGGATGGGGATGCGGAGCTGCGGGCCGCGCCGCTGGAGTGGATCGGGCTGAAGCTGGACGTGGCGGTCAAGCAGGCGCCGCTCAGCCAGGCGGGTCATTCCAGCATCGACCTCGCGGGCGCGAAGACGCTGCCGACCAAGGAGCAGGCGGACCAGGACGAGGATGCGGCGGCGAAACGGCAGCAGGCGATCGAGCAGGGCCGCGTCGGCGTCGAGGGCTGCGAGACCGGATTCCAGAAGACCCCGAAGGCCTGGTACCAGGCGCTGGTCGGCGACCTGGACGGGTGCCTTTCGGAACTGGGCGAGCTGGGCGAGTACTGCGACCAGCAGTTCGGGGATGTGTCGCCGAGCTTCGGCCCGCTGAAGAAAGTGCTGGAGGAAGTGAAGCGCGCCGCGAACCAGCTGCTCACGCGCAAGCTCGAGGCGGCGCCGGGCGCGCCCGGGGCGGCGCCGCCGCGG
>VEPF01000285.1:0-2155 GCA_012027055.1 Gemmatimonadota bacterium
GGCCGCGACCCGCACCGCGGTCCGGGACGGGCTGCGGGTCGCGGCCCGGCCCGCGGACGGCAGCGCATGACGTCGGCGGCGCTCTTCCCGATCGAGCCGCTGGGTGATGCCGCGCTGCTGGTGCGCCTCGGCGATGCCATCGACGAGGTCACGCACGTGCGGGTCCGGCAGGCGCACTCCCGGCTGCGGCACCTGCCGCCCGCCCTGGGCGGCTGCGAGGTAGTGCCGGCGTTCACCACCGTGGCCGTGCACTTCGATCTGGCGCGCGGCACGTACGCGGCCCTGGCGGCGGCGGTCGCGGCGGCGCTCGCGGACCTGGAGCACGAGCCGCTGCCGGCGTCGCGCACCATCACCGTGCCCGTGCGTTACGGCGGTGGCCACGGACCCGACCTGGAGTACGTCGCCGCGCAGGCCGGGCTCACGCCCGAGGAGGTGGTGCGGCGGCACGCGGCCGGCGCCTACCTGGTGCACATGATCGGCTTCGCGCCCGGCTTCCCCTACCTGGGCGGCCTCGATCCGCGCCTCGCCTGTCCCCGCCGCGAGACACCGCGCACCCACGTGCCGGCCGGCAGCGTGGGCATCGGCGGGAGCCAGACCGGCATCTACCCGTTCGACTCACCCGGCGGCTGGCAGCTGATCGGGCGCACGGACCTGGTGCTCTTCGCGGCGGACCGCGAGCCGGCCAGCCTGCTCGCGGCGGGAGACCGCGTGCGCTTCCGGGAGGTGTCTCGGTGAGCGCCGTGCACGTGCTGCGGCCGGGCCTGCTCACCACGGTGCAGGATCTCGGGCGGACCGGGCACCAGTACGCCGGCGTGCCCGTGGGTGGCGCCATGGACCGGTACGCCCTGCGGCTCGCCAACCTGCTGGTCGGCAACGCGGAGTCCGACGCGGCGCTGGAAGTCACGCTGCTCGGCCCCACGCTCGAGCTCCAGGGCGACGTCCTGCTGAGCATCGCCGGCGCCCACCTCTCCGCCACGCTCGACGAGCGCCCGCTGCCGAACGGGCGCACCGTGCACGCCCCGGCCGGGGCCCGGCTCGCCTTCGGTCGGCCGGTGGCCGGGTGCCGCGCGTACGTCGCGTTCGCCGGCGGGATCGCGGTCCCGTCCGTGCTCGGCAGCCGCGCCACGTACCCGCGCGCCCGCCTCGGCGGTGTGGACGGGCGCGCGCTCGCGGCCGGCGACCTGCTGCCGCTGGGCGAGCTGGGCGCGCGCTCCCACCGGCTCGCCGCCGCCCTGCCCCGCGGGCGGGTGGCCTCCTGGACCCCCGGGCCGCACGAGCCCGCGCGCACCGGCGCCGCCATCGAGGTACGCGCCCTGCGCGGCGCCCACTTCGACGCGCTCACGCCCGAGAGCCGGAGCGCGCTGCGCGGCGAGGCCGCGCAGTGGTTCACCATCACCGGCGAAGCGGACCGGATGGGATACCGCCTCGACGGACCGGGCCTCGAGCTGGCCGCGCCGCTCGAGCTGGTCTCGGAGCCGGTCGCTTTCGGCACCGTGCAGCTGCCGCCCGGCGGCCAGCCTATCGTGCTCATGGCCGACCGCCAGACCACGGGCGGCTACCCGCGCGTCCTCGAGGCCATCAGCGCAGACCTGCCGCTGCTGGCCCAGGCGGCGCCCGGCGCCCGCATCCGCTTCCGCGAGGTCTCGCTCGCCGAGGCCCGCCGCCTCTACCTTGCGCGCGAGCACGAGCTGGCGCGCATCGCCCTTGCCATCGACCTGCAGCTGGCCTGAGCCATGGAACGCATCGATCTCAACTGCGACCTGGGCGAGAGCTTCGGCGTCTATTCCCTCGGCGCCGACCATGAGCTGCTCGGCCTCATCAGCTCCGCCAACATCGCCTGCGGCTTCCACGCGGGCGATCCCGCGGTCATGCGCCGCACCGTGCGCGCCGCGCTCGCGCACGGCGTCGCCATGGGCGCCCACCCCGGCTTCCCGGACCTCCAGGGCTTCGGGCGACGTCCCATCCCCGTGACCCCGGACGAGGCCTACGAGCTCGTGGTCTACCAGGCCGGTGCCCTGCTCGGCTTCGCGCTCGCCGCGGGCGGGCGCCTCGCGCACGTGAAGCCGCACGGCGCGCTCTACAACCTGGCCGCGCAGGATGCCGCGCTCGCGGACGCCATCGCCAGCGCCGTGCGCGACCTGGACCGCTCCCGGGT
>VEPF01000285.1:2165-6166 GCA_012027055.1 Gemmatimonadota bacterium
GCAGCGAGCTCATCGCCGCCGGCCGGCGCGCCGGCATCGCCACCGCCGCCGAAGCGTTCGCGGACCGCAACTACACCGGCGCCGGCGCGCTGGTCGCCCGCTCCCGCCCGGACGCGCTGGTCCATGACCCGGCCACGGCCGCCGCGCGCGTGCTGCGCATGGTGCGCGCGGGCCGGGTCGCGAGCGTGGACGGAACCGACGTCGCCCTGCGGCCCGAGACCATCTGCATCCACGGCGACGGGCCGAACGCACCGGCGATCGCGCGCGCGATCCGCACCGTCCTGGAGGACGCGGGCGTGCGGGTGTGCGCAGTGGGCGCCGATGGCTGACGCGGTGCGGGCCGCGCGCGTAACGCCGGAGCGCCCGGAGTCCGGCGGCTCCCCGCCGCGCGCCGGCAGCACCGCCCCGCGGGGCGCGCTGCTCGGGGCCGCGTTCCTGATGGCCACATCCGCCATCGGTCCCGGTTTCCTCACCCAGACCGCCGTCTTCACCCAGCAGTTGGCCGCCAGCTTCGGCTTCGTCATCCTGGCGTCCGTCATCCTCGACATCGGCGCGCAGCTCAACGTGTGGCGCGTGCTCGCGGTCTCCGGCCGGCGCGCGCAGGACGTGGCCAACGCGGTGCTGCCCGGCGTGGGCTGGTTCCTCGCGCTGCTGGTCGCGCTCGGCGGACTGGCGTTCAACATCGGCAACATCGCCGGCTGCGCGCTCGGGCTGAACGTGCTCCTCGGCGTGCCCCAGCAGGCGGGCGCCCTGGTCAGCGCGTTGCTCGCCATCGGCATCTTCTACTCGCGCGAGGCGGGCCGCGCCATGGACCGCTTCACCAAACTGCTCGGCTTCGTGATGATCGCGCTCACCGTCTATGTGGCCATCGTAGCCCGCCCGCCGGTCGCCGAAGCCGCGCTCCGGACCGTGGCCCCGGTTCGACTTTCCGGCCTCGCGATCCTCACGCTGGTCGGCGGCACGGTCGGCGGGTACATCACCTTCGCGGGCGGTCACCGCCTGCTCGATGCCGGCATCCGCGGCGAGGACGCGCTGCCGCAGGTGAACCGGAGCGCCGTCTCGGGCATCGTGCTCACCGCCACCATGCGCGTGGTGCTCTTCCTGGCCGCGCTCGGGGTCATCAGCCAGGGCCTCACGCTCGATCCGGCCAATCCGCCCGCGTCCGTGTTCCGCCTCGCGGCCGGCCAGCTCGGCTATCGCATCTTCGGCATCGTCATGTGGGCCGCAGCCGTGACCTCCGTGGTGGGCGCGTCCTATACGTCGGTCTCGTTCCTGCGCTCGCTCGCGCCCGTCATCGAGCGGCGGCAGCCCACGGTCATCGCCGGCTTCATCGCCATCTCCACGGCCGTGTGCGTCCTGGTCGGCCGGCCCGTCCAGGTGCTCATCGCCGCCGGCGCCCTCAACGGCCTCATCCTCCCCGTCGGGCTGACCGTGCTGCTCATCGCCGCCCACCGCCGCGGCATCGTGGGCAGCTACCGCCACCCGCGCTGGCTGGCCGTCTACGGGGCCATCGCCGCAGTGGCGGTCGCGGCCCTGGGCGTTTGGTCGCTGTTCGCCGCCGTGCGCGACCTGCTCCGGTAACCGTCAGGCCCACGACAAGCCACATGGTGACATATGCTTGGCCGGCGCAGGCCGCGGCCGCGCGGGCGCCCGCCGGGGACGCCGGCGGCCGGGCCGCTCGACTTGCCGCACGCCGTGCCATTGCGGGAGAGGGGAAGTCCGGCGCTATGCTTCGGGCTGAGGTTTCAGAGCCGCCAAAATTGATACCTGCCGCAACGAGGCGAGCATGACGATCACTGCTTCATTCCCGCGCCGCGCACGCTCCCGCGCGGCGTTGACCGCACTCCTGCTGGCGGCTGCCACACTGGGCAGCGGCCCGCCGGTCAAGCGGGTGCCGGAGGAAATCCAGCTGTCCTCTCTGGACCTGTCGAAGATGCGGGTCGCCCAGGTGGGCGGCCGGAATGCCACACCTTCCGTAGCCCAGGCCAACAAGGCGATCGATGGCACCAACCTGATCCGCATCGGCGGCGAGCAGTTCGCGACCGGTGTGGGGACGCGCTCGCCGAGCATGCTGTTCGTGCACCTGGGCGGCGGTTCGGAGCGGTTCCTGGCGCTGGTGGGCGTGGACAACAACCCGCTGCCGGAGCCGCCCCCGCCGGCGGCCGGCCAGCAGCCCCGGCGGGTGCAGCCGCCGGGCACGCAGATCTTCCGGGTGCTGGGTGATGGCAAGGTGCTCTACCAGAGCAATCCGCTGGGCCGCGGCGAGGCCCCGGTGCTGGTTAACGTGGACGTTACCGGCATCCAGACGCTGGTGCTGCAGGTGAAGCCCGCGGAGGGCCAGCGCGGCGGCGCCGCCAACTGGGCGGAGGCCACGTTCACCACCGGCGGCGCGCGTCCCCAGGCCATCGACATTCCGGTCGAGCCGCGCACCATCCTCACCCCGAAGCCGGGCCCGGCGCCGCGCATCAACGGCCCGTCGCTCACCGGTGTGACCCCGGGTCACGACGTCCTCTACAAGATCCCGGTGACCGGCACCAGGCCCATCAGCTACTCGGTCGAGGGCCTGCCGAAGGGCCTCAAGCTCGACAGGAAGGCGGGCGTCATCACCGGCCGGATCGCGGAGCGCGGCCGCTACCCGGTGGTGTTCAAGGCGAAGAACAAGGCGGGCGAGGCGACGAAGCAGTTCACGTTCGTGGCGGAAGGCCTGCTCTCGCTCACGCCCGCGCTCGGCTGGAACAGCTGGAACGTGTACGGCCGCGCCATCAGCGACTCGCTCGCGCGCGTCGCTGCGGACGCAATGGTCGCGAAGGGGCTGATCGATCACGGCTGGACGTACATCAACCTGGATGATGGCTGGGAGCGCACCAAGCGCGAGGGCGACCCGCTCAACGAGGGGCCGGTGCGTGCCGAAGATGGCACCATGATCGTCAACAAGAAGTTCCCGGACATGAAGGGGCTGGGCGACTACATCCACGGCAAGGGCCTCAAGTTCGGGATCTACACGGGCCCCGGCCCGACCACCTGCCAGGGCCTGGAGGCCAGCTGGCAGCACGAGGTGCAGGACTTCCAGACGTTCGCGAACTGGGGCGTCGACTACATCAAGTACGACTGGTGCGGCTACTCCAGCGTGCTCAAGCCCGGCGAGACCACGCAGCAACTGCCGGTCCTCAAGCGCCCGTACCAGGACGGCCGGAAGGCGCTCGACCAGGTGGCGCGCGACATCATCTACAGCCTTTGCCAGTACGGCTGGGGCAACGTCTGGGAGTGGGGCAACGACCCGGACATCCGCGGCAACTCCTGGCGCACCACGGGCGACATCACGGATACCTGGGAGAGCATGAACGGCATCGGCTTCCGGCAGGTGGGCTACTCGAAGTTCGCCGGCCCCGGCCACTGGAACGATCCGGACATGCTGGTGATCGGCAAGGTGGGCTGGGGCCCCCGCCTCCGCGATACCGGCCTCACGCCCAACGAGCAGTACGTGCACATCACGCTCTGGACCCTGCTCGCCTCGCCGCTGCTGCTCGGCAACGACATGGCGCAGATGGATGACTTCGAGCTGAACCTGGTCACCAACGACGAGGTGCTCGCGGTCCACCAGGACGAGCTCGGCAAGGCCGCGGACCGCGTCGCCAAGAACGGCGAGCTCGAGGTCTGGGCGCGGCCGCTCCAGGATGGCTCGCTCGCGGTCGGCCTGTTCAACCGCGACGAGATGGACACGAAGGTCACGGTGCAGTGGGCCGAGCTGGGCATCACGGGCAAGCAGACCGTGCGCGACCTGTGGCGCCAGCAGGACCTCGGCCAGTTCGAGAACGAGTTCTCCAGCACCGTGCCGCGCCACGGCACGGTCTTCGTGAAGATCTCGCCGGTGAAGTAACCGCGCGCGACGTCCGGACCGGCGCTCGCCGGTCCGGACGCGCCGCCTCCGGGCGGCAGCGTTTGGGCGCAGCGGCGCCCCCGCGCCGGGCCGGCGCCCGCCGGGTCGGGCGCGCCGCCACCGG
>VEPF01000155.1:0-2716 GCA_012027055.1 Gemmatimonadota bacterium
ACGTTGGCCGATCTTCGTCGCCACATCGACCGCACCTTCGACGATTCTGACCCGGCGGTAGGGAACTGCGCGGCGCCTGCAGATGTAATGGAGACGGCAGACGAGTTGCAGTTCGTCTTGGAGGTTCCGGGAATGAGAGCACAGGACATCGAACTCACCGTGGAGAATGGCGTGCTCACGGTCGCGGCCGAGAAGCAGCCGGCGCCCGGCCGTGACTCAACGGGGGTGACGTTCCGGCTCGCGGAGCGACGCTTCGGTCGGTTCGTGCGGCAGTTCCGTCTGCCGCGGACGGCGGACGCCGGTGCCATCCAGGCGGCATGCACGGATGGGCTGCTGACGATCCGGGTTCCCCGGGTAGAAGCGGCCAAGGCCCGCCGCATCGAGGTGAGCGGCACGGTGGCGCCTGCCGGGACATCGCAGGAGTAAGCCAGTGTCTGAACCGCGGTTCGGCACGACAATCGCATCTAGCCAGAATGGCCGGGGCCGGCGCCGTTTCCAGCCGGTCCCGCGGTGGCGCGGTCCGGGGCTTCGCCGGTTCCGCGTGCTCAGGTAGAATGAAACGCGCTCGCGGTTGCGGGACGGCGTGTTCAGGGGACCGGCCGGGTCGGCCGGTGAGGAGGGGAGAATGAGCAAGCTCAGCTGGAGAACGCTTCGTTATCTGGGTCTGGTAGGCCTGCTGGCGGCCTGCCGGGGTGAGGGTGACCTGCACGCCCAGGGCGGCCAGGCCAGGCTCCCGGTCCGGGACCCGCTCAGATCGGCGGCCGCAGTAGATACGACCACTGCATTTCGGCTGTCCAACACTTTCCGCGCGGCGGCGGACCGCGCGTTGCCGGCGGTGGTTGCCATCCAGGTGGTGGCGCAGCCGCAGCTCAGGACCCGGGGCCAGGCGCCGGAGCAGGTGCCGGAGCAATTCCGGCGCTTCTTCGAGCAGTTCGGTTTCGGGAATCCCGACCCGAGTGAAATGCCGCCGCAGAGGGGCCTGGGTTCTGGTTTCATCATCGATGAATCCGGCCACATCATGACCAACCATCACGTCGTGAACGGCGCCACGCGGATCACGGTACGGACGCTCGACGGCCGGGATTACGACGCGAAGCTCGTGGGCAGCGATCCGAATACCGACGTGGCCATCATCAAGATCGAGCCGCGCCGGGGCGAGCGGCTGCCCGTTTCGGACCTGGGCGATTCCGATGCCACGCGGGTTGGCGACTGGGTGCTCGCGCTCGGTAACCCGCTCGGGTTCAACTTCACGGTCACGGCCGGAATCGTGAGTGCGAAGGGCCGCCAGCTGGAGCGGAACAACGAGCAGGCGCTCGAGGCCTACATCCAGACCGATGCGGCCATCAACCCCGGCAATTCGGGCGGCCCGCTCGTGGACCTGTTCGGGCGAGTGGTCGCGGTGAACACGGCCATCCAGGGGCCGCAGTTCATCGGGTATGGTTTCTCGGTACCGATCGACCTGGCCAGGCGCGTGGCGGACGACCTCATCAAGCAGGGGTACGTGCGGAGGCCGCGCATCGGCGTGCGGATCTCACCCCTCTCGGACGCGGACGCGGAAGTGTACGGCCTGAGCCAGGTCAAGGGTGCGCTGGTCAGGTCGGTCGAGCAGGGTCAGCCGGCTGAGCGCGCCGGCATCCGTCCGGGCGACGTGGTGCTGGCCCTGAATGGACGCCCGATCGAAGACGCGACCGACCTGACCACGTCGCTGGCGCGCCTGCAGCCGGGCGAGAACGTGCAACTGACGGTCTGGCGTGACCGGCGCCAGGAGCAGGTGACCATGCGCCTGGGCGAATTCGAGCGCTCGGCCGCGCGGTCGACGCCGGCCGCTGCCGACGAAGCCGCGCACGCGACGCGCCTGGGCTTCACGGCCCAGGCGATCACGCCGCAGCTCGTGCAGCAGTATGAGCTGTCCGCGCAACAGGGGCTGGTGATCACGACCGTCAACGACGACGGACCGGCCGCGGGCCAGGTGGCGGCCGGCCAGCAGCTGCTCTCGGTGAACGGTCAGCGGGTGCGGAACATGGCCGAGCTGACGCGCGCGGCGACCGCCATTCAGCCGGGCAGTGTCATCTCGCTGCTGGTGCGAGACCGGCAGCTCGGCGAGATGGTGGTGAACTACCGGGCGCGGTAGCCGGGCTCGACCGGGTCCCGACAGGAGGAGGGGAGGGATGCTGCGTCCGACCGCGCGTACGGGGCTGGCGGCCATCGGGATCGCGACGATGGTACTCGCGAGCGGCTGCGCCGCAGTATTTCGGCAGCCGGATGTGCGGCTGGAGAACATCAGCCTGAGCGGCATCGGGTTGCGCGGCGCATCCCTGGTCGCCCGGCTCCAGATCGACAACCCGAACGCCTACGATCTCGAGAGCCGGTCGCTGATCTACAAGCTCGAGCTGCAGGACCCTGACTCGGTGGGCCGCTGGGAGCCGCTCGTCCAGGACACCATCAGCCGGAAGCTCGAGGTGAACGGCAACTCGTCGGGAATCGTGGAGATCCCGATCGAGTTCACCTACAGCGCGCTCGGTCCGGCCGTGCGCGCGCTGCTCGACCGCGGCACCTTCGGCTACCGGGTCAGCGGCCGGATCGACGTTACCAGGCCGATCTCCCGGAGCGTGCCCTACCGCAAGACCGGCCGCGTCACGCTGCAGGGCGCGAAGTGATGTGGCAGCGGTGACCGGGCGGCGCGCGTTCGCGAGCCGACCGGTAAACGACGCCCACC
>VEPF01000155.1:2726-6160 GCA_012027055.1 Gemmatimonadota bacterium
CCCCCCCCGCCCCCCCCCCCGCCGCCACCCTCGTCCGCGCGGCGCGGCGCGGCTATCTTCCGCGACCGTGAAAGAGACTCTTCCGACCGAGCAACCCATCGAGCGCGTGATCCTGGTGGCGGCTCCCCCCAAGGAGCTGTCGCCGGCCGAAGGCCGCGAGCACCTGGAGGAGCTGGCGCGTCTCACGGATACGGCCGGCGCCGAAGTCGTGGCCACCCTGCAGCAGCGCCTGGATGCCCCGCACCCGAAGTTCTACATCGGCGAAGGCAAGGCGGCGGAGCTGCGTGCGCAGGTCGAGGCCGTGGGGGCCACACTGGTGATCTTCGACGACGAGCTCTCCCCGGCCCAGGGCAAGAATCTCGAGGAGGCGCTCAGGACGCGCGTCATGGATCGCGCCGAGCTCATCCTGGACATCTTCGCCACCCGGGCCCGCTCGTCGGAAGCGCAGATGCAGGTGGAGCTGGCGCAGCTCCAGTACCTGCTGCCGCGTCTCAAGCGCATGTGGACCCACCTGACGCGAGGCGGCGGTATCGGCTTCCGCGGCCCGGGCGAGACCCAGCTCGAGACGGACCGCCGGATCATCGGCCGGCGCATTGCCGAACTGCGCCGCAAGCTGGAGACCGTGGCGCAACGGCGGGCCACCCAGCGCAAGGGCCGCGCGGCCGAGTTCCGGGTCGCGCTCGTCGGCTACACCAATGCCGGCAAGTCCTCGATCATGCGCGGCCTGAGCGGCGCGGACGTCTTCATCGAGGACCGGCTCTTCGCGACGCTCGCCCCGGCCACGCGCGCGGTCGCGCTGGAAGCGGGTGCGCGCGTGCGCCTGACCGACACGGGCGGCTTCATTCGCAAGCTGCCGCACCACCTGGTCGCTTCCTTCCGGGCCACCCTTGAGGAAGTGGTCCAGGCCGACCTGCTGCTGCACGTGGTCGATGGGGCGCACCCCGGCTGGCCGGAGCAGGCGCAGGTTGCGGACGAAGTGCTGGCGGACCTGGGCGTGGCGGGACGGCCGCAACTGCTGGCTTTCAACAAGGTGGACCGCCTCACCCACGGGGAAGAAGCAGCCCTGGAGGAGCGCGTCGCGGTGCACTTCGAACGCCCGGCCGTGTTCTGCTCGACGGTGGAGCCCGGCGGCCTCGATGCAATGCGGGCAGCGCTGCTCGGGCAGCTGCGCGCCCAGCGGCCGGAGCTGCGCGTCTCCATACCCGTGCACGACGGCGAAGCGCTGGCTGCGGTGTACCGCGAAGGCGAGGTGCTGGCGCGCATCGAGCTGGATTCGCGCATCGAGCTGCGCGCGCGCCTTCCCATCGCTGCCATCGGCCGGCTGCGCGCCCGTGCGGGCGTGTCGATCGAGGGCCCGGAGCCGCTCGGGTCGTAGTCGCAGGTCGCGGCCGGAAGAAGGTGCGCAGGAGCGCCGGCGCGAGGGCTGCGAACCCGACAACGCTGCACGCGGCGCGGTTGTCGCCCGCATCCCGCGTGCTATATTGCGACCTCGGCCGCGAGGCGCCGAAAAACGCGCGGTCGGCCTCGATGCCGCGCGCCGTCGAGATCGAGGACCTGCTGGCAGCGTAATGATGCGACTCCACATCAACATCGATCACGTCGCCACCGTGCGACAGGCTCGCCAGACGAACGAGCCCGACCCGGTGCGCGCCGCCGTCCTGGCCGAGCTGGGTGGCGCCGACGGCATCACCGTCCACCTCCGCGAAGACCGCCGGCACATCCAGGAGCGGGATGTCCGGCTCCTGCTGGAGACGGTGCGCACCGGGGTGAACCTGGAGCTGGCGGCCACCAGCGATGTTCTGCAGCTGGCGCTCGGCTGGAAGCCGATGACCGCCACGCTGGTCCCGGAGAAGCGCGAGGAGGTAACCACCGAGGGCGGCCTGGCGCTCGCCACGGCGGAGCAGCGTGCGCGCCTGCAGGCTGCCGTGAGCGCGCTCCGCGCCGGCGGTATCCGCACGTCGCTCTTCGTGGAGCCGGAGTTGCCGGTGCTCGATGCCTGCGCGGCGCTGGGCGCCGACGCCGTCGAGCTGCACACCGGTGAGTATGCCGAGGCCTGGAAGCTGGTGCACCGGGCCGGCGGCCACGCACGCGT
Organism: Gemmatimonadota bacterium; assembly: GCA_012027055.1. Taxonomy (GTDB): domain Bacteria; phylum Gemmatimonadota; class Gemmatimonadetes; order Longimicrobiales; family RSA9; genus VEPF01. Next base: position 4,819 of record VEPF01000155.1, read on the forward strand.
GACGCACGAATTGCAGAAGCTCCGGCGGGGGGCAGCCCACGCCCGCGCTCTCGGCCTGGCGGTCCACGCCGGGCATGGCCTCACCTACGAGAACGTCAGCCTGGTGGCCGGGCTCGACTACATCGAGGAGCTGAACATCGGCCACACCGTGATCAGCCGCGCGGTGCTGACCGGCATGGTGGAGGCGGTGCGCGAGCTCAAGAGCATCGTGCTGGCCGCCGCGTACCGCCGCGCTCCGGCCGGGCAGACCTGATACTCCCCGCATGACGACCCTCGCCGAGTTCTTCGAGCGCGAAGCCGCCTCCAGCCTGGAGCAGTTGCGCACCTTGACGGCCAGCTCGGCCCCGGTCGCGGCGGCCGTGCATCGGGCGGCCCGCGCCCTGCGCGGCAGCGCCCAGATGGCACGCGAAGAGCGCGTGTACCGCGCGGCCCTGGCGCTGGAGACCGCCGTGAAGCCGGGCGGACCTGCGGCGGAAAGCGGCTGGAGCGAAGCCGGTCTCCGGTGCGTGCGCGCGGCGGTCGAGGACCTGGCCGTGCTGATCGAGGGGAGCGAGCCGTCGCCGGAACTGGATGGCAGGCTGCGCGCGTCGCTGGAGCGCTGGCAGGAAGCCGGCATCGAGATGCCGCCCCCGGCCCTGGGCCAGCGTGCTCCCGCGGATGCGCTCGCGGATATGCGCGCGTTCCGCGCCTACGCGGGACGCGAGCTGGAGGGGATCGCGGCCGCGCTCGAAGAAGGGATGCGCGCGCTCCGCATCAACCCTCTGGACTACGAAGCCATCAAGACGATCCTCCGCCGTCAACGGGCGCTCCGGGGCGCCGCGCGGCTGGAGGAGATTCCGGTGGTGGCGGAGATCCTGCGCGCCGTCGAAGACCTGACCCGGGTGATGGTCAGGCTGGATGTGGCTGTGAAGGACGAGTGGTTCGAGGTACTCCGGAGTGCGCGGGAGGGACTCGCGGCGGCGGTTCCCGCCCTCGCCGACGACCGCGATCCACAGCCATCGAGCGCACTGACGCGCCTGCGGCACCTCCGTACGGAGCTGCTGGCAAGGCATGGCGCGGGCGAAAGCACGGCTGCGCCGGCGGCAGCCCGGCCCGCGCCCCCTGCGCGCCCCGCGGCCCCTGCGCGACCCGCGGTCCCCGTGCCGCCAGCCGCCGCCGGGACGCCCACCGTGCCCGCGCCTCCGCCGCCCACACCTCAGGCCGCGACCAGCGCTGCGCCGGTGCCCATCGAGCTGCTCGAGTACCGTGGCGCGGCCGCGCAGCGGCGCGCGCTCGAGCAGCGGCCAGACCAGGAGCGCGCGCTCGCCGCCGGCCCGGCCGCCCGCGCGGCGCTGGCAGGGCG
>VEPF01000199.1 GCA_012027055.1 Gemmatimonadota bacterium
GAGCACTACACGCACCCGCGGAACACGGGCGCGCTCGAGGATGCGGATGCGCGTGCGCACCTCAACAATCCGACCTGCGGCGACGAAGTCTGGTTGATGCTCAAGCTGGATGGCGACCGGATCACGGCGGCCCGCTTCGTCGGCGAGGGTTGTTCGATCTCGCAGTCATCGGTGTCGATGATGACGCAGTTGCTGGTGGGGAAGAGCCGCGCCGAGGCGGCGGAACTGGCCCGCCGGTTCACGGCCCTGATGCACGGGGACCAGGAAGCGGTCCGCGACCGTAGTCTCGGGGACCTGCGGGCCCTGGCCGGCGTGAGCAAGTTCCCGGTCCGGGTGAAGTGCGCGCTGCTCGGGTGGAACGCGCTGGCAGAGGCGTTGAAGCCGACCTGATTCGCCCGGTCAGAATTCGTCGAGCAGGCGGTAGGTGCGGTCGCAGCGGAAGAGCGCGTCGACGACCGCGAGCTGCTCGGGCGCGTCGCTCCGCGCCAGACCGAGACCCACCGCGACACCGGCACTCAACTCTCCCACGAACAGCTGCGCGAATGCCGCGGCGCCCAGCTCCAGGTCGATGCGCACGGCCGCAGCGCCGGGCCGGCAGCTCACGGTGCCGTGCGCGCAGGTCACCAGCCACGGCCCCTCGTTCTCCGGCAGCTCGGGGTCGAGCACCCGGAGCGTGAAGGTGCACGACGTCCTCCCGGACCAGGTGCGGCGTCCTTCCAGGGCGGCAGGCACGTTGAGCACGCGCAGCATGGGCCCGCAGATACGCCGGGCGGCCGGCGCCCAGAGCGTGCGCGCGGGGCGGAACCCGGGCAGCCGCGGATCCGAGAGCAGCAGGTCGATCTGCTCCTCGGGCAACGCATCGTAACGGACGAGCGGCCACTGGTCCGCCTGCAGCGCGATCCAGCCGAGCAACTCGCGGTACGCCTCCGGGCTCTCCGCCACCAGCTCGCGGATGGTGAGCGTGCGCTCGGCCGGGCGCCGCTGCTTCCCGTATTTCACCAGCAGGTAGCCGGCCACTCCGCCGGAACCAGGCAGCACGTACAGGTAGCGCTCCGGACCGCCGAGGTGCTGTTCCCAGATGCGCTCGTTCCGCTCGATGAGCCCGTGGGAACGTTCCGCAACGCGCTGGTAACAGGCCGCCACCGCCGGCCGCAGGGCGGCATCGCCCAGCCGCACGCGCGTGGCCGTCCCGGGCGCGGGCAAAGTCTGCGGGCGAAAGCGGAAGCAATGCAGGGCCCCCGCCAATCCCCAGCCCAGACGGCGGTAGAAGTCCGGCCGGAAGGGATACAGCACGCTCACCACGTCACCCCGGTCACGGCCCAGGCGCAGCCCCAGCCGGCACAGCTCGCTGGCCAGGCCCTGCCGGCGTGCCTCCGGCGCGACCGCGACCGCGGCCACGCCCAGCATGGGAAAGCGCGTGCCGTGCAGGTATTCGGTGAGCGAATACAGCCGGAGCGCGGCCGCCACACGCTCCTGTCGCGTCAGATACCAGGCGTCCTCGATGCCGCCGTAGGTGCCGCCGGCTTCGAGCTGCCTGATCCGCTGCTCCAGGGTCTTTTCCCCCGGGAACGCGTGACACCAGAGCTCGGCGAGGCGAGGGATGTCGCGGCGCGTCGCGCGCGTGAGGTCGTGGCTGTCGGGCATGCGGCATCATGCGGAACGGCCGCGCCGGCAGCAAGGCGCCGGGCGGGGCGCGCGCGGCGCGCAAGGGCCGAGGGCCCTGAACCAAGGGCCAGGTGCCAAGGGCCCAGCGCCAAGAAACGGCCACTGCGTCCCGGGAGGTACGCCATCGCGGGGCCGGGGCGTGGCGGCCGGCGCCTGAGTTGCCATATGTATACCTTGCAGCTGCACCATTTCACCCTCTTGGCGCCTGGTGCTAGGCACTTGGCCCTTTCAACGCTGGAGCCGAACAACCATGACCCGGGTCGCGGTGGTTGCCGGTTGCCGCACGCCGTTCGCACGTGCGGGGAGTGCGTTTGAAGCGATGAGTCCGGTCGAGCTGGGGACCGTGGCGGTCCGGGAGCTGCTGCAACGCAGCGGCGTCGCCTCCCGCGAGATCGACGAAGTGGTGTTCGGCATGGTGGTGCCGTCGCTGCAGGCGCCCAACGTGGCGCGCGAAGTAGCGCTGGCCGCCGGGGTGCCGGCCGCGGCGCCGGCATTCACGGTCGGACGGGCGTGCGCGTCATCCGGCCAGGCGATCACGTCGGGGGCAGAGAGCATTGAGCGCGGCTACTCTCACGCGGTGATCGCGGGCGGAGTCGAGGTGCTCTCGGACGTCCCGATGCTGCTCTCCCGGCGCCTGCGGAACGCGTTGCTGGCCGCGTCGAAGGCCCGGAGCCTGGGGGCGCGCGCCCGGGCGCTGGCGGGCATCCGGCCGCGCGACCTGGCGCCCACGGTCCCCGCCATCGCGGAACCGTCCACGGGCGAGTCGATGGGGGAAAGCGCCGAGCGGATGGCGAAGGAGAACGGGATCGGGCGCGAGGCCCAGGACCGTTGGGCGCTGCGCTCGCACCAGCTGGCGGCCCAGGGTACGGCGGACGGGCGGCTGCAGGCGGAGATCGTCCCCGCGTTCGTGCCGCCCACGTACGAGCAGGTGCTCGCTCACGACAACGGGATTCGCACCGACACCTCGCTCGAGAAGCTGGCCCAGCTGAAACCGGTTTTCGACCGGCGGTACGGCTCGGTGACCGCCGGTAACTCGTCGCCGCTCACGGACGGAGCGGCCGCGGTGCTGCTCATGAGCGAGGTGAAGGCGAAGGCCCTGGGGCTGGAGCCGCTCGGCTACATCCGGAGCTGGGCATATGCCGCGCTCGAGCCGGCCGACCAGCTGTTGCAGGGACCGGCCTACGCCACTCCGATCGCCCTGGAGCGAGCGGGCGTCGACATGCGCGACATCGAGCTGTGGGAGATGCACGAAGCCTTCGCCGCCCAGGTGCTCAGCAACCTGCAGGCGCTGGACTCGGATAGGTTCGCGCGCGAGCGGCTGAACCGCGCGGCGAAGGTCGGGATCCTGGCCGAGGACCGCATCAACGTGCTGGGCGGCAGCATCGCGATCGGCCATCCGTTCGGTGCCACCGGCGCCCGCCTGGTCATCACGCTGCTCAACGAACTGCGCCGCCGCGGCCAGGGTCTCGGCCTGGTCACGGTGTGTGCTGCGGGCGCGCTGGGGTTCGCGCTGGTGCTGGAGCGCTGAGCCGGCTACCGGTCCGCGCGCTGGTAGACGACGTCGCCTGCGACGATGGTGTAGTCCACGCTCGCCGTCCGGATCGCCGCCGGCTCCAGGGTCAGCAGATTCCGGGAGAGCACCACCAGGTCGGCCAGCATCCCAGGCTCGAGCTTTCCGAGCCGATCCTCGAGGAAGGCCGCGTAGGCACCGTCCGCGGTGTAGGCGCGGAGCGCCGCGTCCAGCGGGATCTTCTGCTCGGGGACCCAGCCGTCCGGGTTCGCCCCATCGATCGTCTGCCGGGTCACGGCCGCATGCAGCCCCAGGATCGGGTTCAGCGGTGCCACGGTCCAGTCGCTGCCGAAGGCGAGCCGCGCGTGCGCGTCCAGCAGCGAACGGAAGGCGTACGTGGTGCGGATCCGCTCCGGACCGACGCGTTTCTCCGCCCAGCGTCCATCGTCCGCGGCGTGGTACGGCTGCATCGAGGCGATGACCTGCTGCGTGGCGAAGCGCGGGATGGCCGCGGCCGTGAGGTGCTGCGCGTGCTCGATCCGGAAGCGGCGATCCCGGTCACCATTGGCGGCCGCCGCGTCCGCGAACGCATCCAGCAACCAGTCGTTGGCCCGGTCGCCGATGGCGTGCACCACCACCTGGAGACCCGCCGCATCCGCGGCCTGGATCTGGGCCCGCAGCTCAGCCGTGTCCGTCACCATCAGGCCGGACGTCTCGGGCGCATCCTGGTAAGGCTGGTGGAACCAGGCCGTGGTCGAGCCCAGGGAGCCGTCCACGAAGCCCTTGACCCCGCCCCAGCGGAGCCGGTCGTCACCCCGTCCATGTTCTTTCACGAACGCAGCGAGCTGCTTCCAGGTAGCCACGGGAACGAACGCATAGACCCGCACCCGGAGCGAATCGCGGCTCCGCGCCCGCCGGTAGGTCTCGAGATCCGCCCAGCTGCCCATGTCCTCGATCATGGTCACGCCGTGAGACAGCGCATGGGCCTGCGCCCGCTGCAGCGCTTCGTCCCGTTCCGCCGCGCTCGGCGCCGGGATGTGACGGCCGACCAGCCACATCGCTTCATCCTTGAGTACCCCGGTCGGCACCCCGGTCGCGGGGTCCCGCACGATGGTGCCGCCCGGCGGGTCGGGAGTCGCGGCCGTGATCCCGGCAAGGCGCAGTGCAACCGTGTTCACGACCGCCATGTGACCGTCCAACCGGCTCACGCTCACCGGATGATCGCCCGCGACCGAATCGATCCACTCCCGCCGCGGCAGCGGCGCACCCGGCCAGAGCTCGTGGTCCCAGTTGCCGCCCGTGATCCAGCGGCCGGCCGGGAGTCCACGCGCGAAAGCCGCGATGCGCCGCGTGAATTCGGCCGGCGTGGCGGCGTCCCGGAGGTCCACGCTGGCGAGCTGGAACCCGCCATCCATGAAGTGCGTGTGCGAATCGATGAAACCGGGCACGACCAGCCGCCCGGCCAGATCGATCTCGCGCGTGCGGGGCCCCCGGTACCGGCGCGCTTCCCGCGCGCTGCCGGCCAGAATGATCCGGCCGTCCCGAATCGCGACGGCGCCAGGTGTCCCGTCGGCCGCACCCGTCCAGACCACTCCGTTCACCAACAGCAGGTCCGCCGGCTGGCGGTCCTCCGCACAACCGCACACAACGACCAGTGCCAACAGCATCACCCGCTTCATGGGTCCTCTCGTGTGCTGAAGCAGTGCCGAACTCCCGGCGATCATCAGCGGCTGGAACCGGCCCGGCCCATTCTTTCTCATGGCCAGGAACTTTTTGACACAAGCCGCCCCTATGAATCGTTGTCTTGGTGCGCGCAACTCCCGCTTCCTGCGGCGGTTCGACGGCAGCGGAGAGTCGGGCACGCGATCTGCGTACGGATAATTGCCAGGACGGCGCTTGGGCCGGCCGCGCGGTACGCAGCCACCATCCAATCAGGAGGCCGTTATCCGCACCTTGAGTGTCAGCATTCTGGCCGTTGCCGCGATCGCGGCGAGCCTCATTCTCGCGCGGACCCGCGAGGATGAATACCGGGATCTGCCCAATGCGGGCGAGAACCAGCCGGTGAAACTCCCCCTGGATGCGATCAGGGAGGCAGGTCTGTAGACCTCGCAGGCTCGCTTTACGGTCGCTCCTTCGACCAGGGCGCGCCCGCTCGCCTGAGCGGGCGCGCCTTTTTCGGGCACCTGCCTACTTAGCCGCCGCCGAGCTGTGGTCGTGAATGATGCGCCACGTGTGCGGTGCGGTGCGCTGCAGGATCAGGGTGAACCAGCCAGACCCCTCGGTCGTGCCGGTGCCGGGCGTCAGCAGCACGTAGCGGCCAAGCGCGAGCGCGTGCCCGGCGCCGAGCGGTCGCACGGCGATGTCCTCGAAGCGCAGGTGCTGAGCGGGCGTGCCGGTGCGCCAGTAGCTGGCGCGATAGCGGGCACGGATCTCCGCCACGCCGTGGGTAATGCTGGAGCCGACGAATGCGGTCGAAGGGGCATCCAGGTAGTCATCGAGGAATCCCTCGAGGTCGCCGGCGTTCCAGGACCGGGCGGATGCCTCGAGCATGGCGCGGATCTCGGCGGCCGTGTCGCCTGCCGGCGGCGCGGGCTGGCGGGCGACGCAGCCGGCGAGCAGCAGGGCGCCGACCGCGAGCGCTCTCAGCTCAAGAGAAGTGTGCGCGGTTCTTCTCGATGTAGCTGGTCCACTCGGGCGGCACATCGGTGTCCGGGAAGATGGCGGTGACGGGGCACTCCGGCTCGCAGGCACCGCAGTCGATGCACTCGTCCGGGTGGATGTAGTACTGGTCTTCGCCCTCGTATATGCAGTCCACCGGACAGACCTCGACGCAGCTGGCGTCCTTGGTCCCGATGCACGGCTCGGCAATCACGTACGGCATGGTGAGTCCCTACCTCCGACAGCGGCCATGGGCGTGGGTCCTGAAGGGGTCACGGTGCAACCCGCCGGCCCGCGCCAGCAAGG
>VEPF01000003.1:0-2490 GCA_012027055.1 Gemmatimonadota bacterium
CGTGCTGCTGCGGCTGGAGCGGGCCGGGACGCGCGCCGAAGACGTGGCGGAGGTGGGCGTGGCCGGCGCCGTCGGCGCTACCTTCCGCGCGGCGAGTGCGCGCGCCCGCACCCGCAGCGTTGCCGACGAACGCGACGGGACAGTCCGGCAAAGGCAGCAGGCCGATGGCGCGCGCACTCGCCGCGCGGATGGTAGCGCCGAAGGCGCCGGCCACGCACACCTCCGCCACGTCTTCGGCGCGCGTCCCGGCCCGCTCCAGCAGCAGCTGCACGGCCGCGGCGATGCTGGCCTTAACCAGCTGCAGCTCGCGGATGTCCGCCGCGGTGAGGTAGACCGGGCGGGCATCGGTGCCACCCAGCCGCACGGCCCGCTCGCCCTCGGCTTCGGTCACGCGCGCGCCGAGCGCGGCCGGCACACCCTGCAATTCGTCGTGCGGGCGCAGCCGGCCGGACGGCTCGATCACGCCGGCCTGGAGCAGCGTGGCGACGGCGTCGATCAGCCCGGAGCCGCAGATGCCCACCTCCGGCTCGCCGCCGAGCACCGTGACCTGCAGGTCCTCCTCGCCCAGGGTGATGCGATCAATGGCGCCCGGCACGGCGCGCATGCCGTAGCGGATCACGCTCCCCTCGAAAGCCGGGCCGGCGGCCGCGGACGTGCACACGATGCCGTGCCGCGACCCGAGCACCACCTCGGTGTTCGTGCCCAGGTCGATGAGCAGCCGCGGCCGCTCCGAGAGGGCGAGACCGGTAGCGATGATCGCGGCGACCGCGTCGCCGCCCACGTGCGTGCCGACGCCGGGCAGCACCCACGCCTCCGTACGCTCCGGCAGCTGCAGGCCGAGCGCGGCCGCGGCGCCCGCCCACGCCTCGTACCGCTCGCCCTGGAACGGCGCCTCGCCCAGCCCGTGCACGCCGAGGCCGAGCAGGGTGTGCGTCATGGTGGGATTCCCGGCGGCCGCGAGCGCGCGCAGCTCGCTGCGGTCGATACCGAGCGCAGCGGCGCACTGCCCCACGAGCCCATCGACGCCGGCCAGCATCAGGCGGTGCAGCTCGCGGCTGCCGTGCTCGTGCGCGCGCGCGAAGGCGATGCGGCTGATGACGTCGCCGCCGTAATGCACCTGCGGGTTGAGCGCGGACGCGGTCGCGGCCACGGCGCCGGTGGCCAGATCGACGAGCGCGGCGGCCAGCGTGGTGGAGCCAAGGACGAGAGCGATGGCCCAGCCGCCAACGGGGTTCCCGGGCTCCATGCTCTCCGCCAGCAGCGAGTCGGGGCCGAAGGATTTGCGCGCTACCGTTCTCGAGGCGGGGGGCACCTCCAGTTGCGCGTCGCTCGACACGGTTGCGCGGCACGCGAGACGCCAGCCCGCTTCAACGGCGGAACCGCCGAGGACGCGGAGATCGGCGGGGTCGGGAGCGAGGTGGCCGTCAGCCACACGGACGCGGCACTTGCCGCAGACGGCTTTCCCGCCGCAGGGCTGCTCGAGCAGGATGCCGCACTCGGCGGCGGCGATCGCGAGCGGCGAGGGCTGCTCGCCTCGCCACTGGCAGCCATCGGGGAGGAAGCGGAGGACGAAGGACACGATCGGGACGGGGCGGTGACCCCGGCGTCTACGAACTGGCCGGGCGCCCCATGAACTCGAGCGCGCGCTCGACCGCGTCCGTGGCATTGGCGCCGTAGCCGTCCGCACCGACACTGGCGGCGTACTCGGGGCTGACCGGGGCGCCACCCACCAGGATCTTCACCTGCGGGACGGCCGCGCGGAGGGCGTCGATGGTGGGCTTCATCTGCACCATGGTGGTGGTCAGCAGGGCGGAGAGCCCTACCAGCTGCGCGCCGTGCTTCTGCACCGCATCCACGAACACCTGCGGCATGACGTTCACGCCCAGGTCCACCACGTTGAACCCGGCGCCGCGCAGCATCATGCCGACCAGGTTCTTGCCGATGTCGTGGATGTCCCCGCGCACGGTGCCGATCACGAACGTGCCCACGGGCGCCACGCCGGCAGCGGAGAAGATGGGATCGAGGTGCACCATGCCGGCCTTCATGGCCCGGGCGGCGACCAGCACTTCGGGCACGAAGACCTCGTTGGCGCGGAAGCGACGTCCCACCACGGCCATGCCCGCCGTGAGCCCCTGCTCCAGGACCTCGGAGGCGCTCGCGCCCTGGCCGAGCGCGGCGTCGACGAGGCTGCCGACGCGCGCCGCATCGCCCGCGATGACGGCGGTCGCGATCTCGTTGAGGTCAGGCACGGTCCCCCGCTGCGCACTGCCGCGTGCCCGTCGGCGGCCGCGACGCGGCCGGGCCGGACACGAGTACCCAGGCAATATAGGGTTCGAGCATCCCGGGCGCTCGCGGCAACCGGCCTGGCTCGGCGGCTTGATCCAGCTTGCGGGGCTGTCGCGGGCCGCAGGGCGCGGCGCATCATCAGGGGGAGCGGCCGAGGTGCGGGCCGGCGACCTGGGAGGTGAGAGATGAGCGACGAAGGGATAT
>VEPF01000003.1:2500-6132 GCA_012027055.1 Gemmatimonadota bacterium
CCGATCCGTTCGGCCCCCATTCCCATTTCCCATTTCCCCATTCCCTCTTCCCCGTTCTGTTGCCGTTGTTGCTGTCCAGCTGTGGCATCTTTCCCGTCGGCGGTCCTGCGACCGGCCGTTCCAACAACCGCTTCGTCGATCCCTTCATCGGTACGGGGGCGCACGGGCACACCTATCCGGGCGCGACGGTGCCGTTCGGGATGGTGCAGCTGAGTCCGGACAACGGCATTTCGGGCTGGGACTGGTCGTCGGGTTACCATCGGCCGGACAGCATCCTGGTGGGGTTCAGCCATACGCACCTGAGTGGCACGGGTATCGGCGACCTGCTGGACGTGCTGTTCCAGCCGGTGACCGGCGAGGTGGATCCGGTGCGGCAGCAGGCGGGGCGCGAGGCGGGGCAGGTGCACGCCTGGTTCCGGCAGGCGGAGGAGCGGGCGGAGCCGGGTTACTACTCGGTACCGCTGCGCGGGGCCGGGGGTGCCGGTGATGCCGCGGCCAGGAGTCCGGGTGAACCGGAGCGGGTGCTGGCGGAGCTGACCGCGACGCCGCGCGTCGGCTGGCACCGTTACACGTTCCCGGCCGGCGCGGGCGCGGGGCTGTTCATCGACCTGGGCTTCGCGGTGAACTGGGATGCGCCGACCGCGAGCGGGATGGAAGTGCGCGGCGATTCGCTGGTCACTGGCTACCGCCACTCGAAGGGGTGGGCGCCGGACCAGCGGCTCTGGTTCGCGGCGAAGTTCTCGCGGCCGATCACGGGCTGGTCGCTGGCGCAGGACAGCAGTGCCTCGGCGGGCGGGGTCAGGGCGAGCGGCGTGCGCGTCCGGGGGCTGCTGCGCTTCGCACCCGCGGCCGAGCCGCTGGTGGTGAAGGTGGCCATTTCCTACGTCGATGCCGAGGGCGCGCTGCGGAACCTGGACGCGGAGGCGGGCGGCTGGGACTTCGAGGGCACGCGGGCCGCCGCGCGCGCGGCATGGGCGGAGGCGTTGGGGAGCATCCGCATCGAGACGAAGGACGTCGCCCGGGCGAGGACGTTCTACACGGCGCTGTACCACACGCAGCTCGCGCCGGTACTGTTCGAGGACGTGGATCACCGCTACCGCGGCGGCGACGGCCGCGTGCACACGGCGGGCTTCCGGAACTACTCGATCTTCTCGCTCTGGGACACGTTCCGGGCCGCGCACCCGCTGTTCACGATCATCGACCCGGAGCGCGTGGACGACCTGGTCCGCTCGATGCTGGCGTTCCAGCGCGAGCACGGGCTGCTGCCGGTCTGGTCGCTGGTGGGGAACGAGACCAACACCATGACCGGCTACCACGCCATCCCGGTGATCGCGGACGCGTGGCTGAAGGGCTTCCGCGGCTTCGATGGCAACGAGGCGCTGGATGCGATGATCAGGTCCGCGCAGCAGGACGAGCGGGGACTCGCGCCGTACCGGCAGTACGGCTTCATCCCGTCCGAGGCGGACGTGGAGAGCGTCACCAAGACGCTCGAGTACGCCTACGACGACTGGGCGATCGCGCGCATGGCGGAGTCGCTGGGGCGCGCGGATGATGCGCGCCGGTTCCGCGCGCGCGCCGGTTCCTGGCGCAACGTGTTCGACCCGGCCACGCGCTTCATGCGCGGCCGGCACGCGGACAGCACGTGGGTGACGCCGTTCGACCCGAAGTTCGCGAGCGACCGCGAGCACCGGGATTACACGGAGGGCAACGCCTGGCAGCACACCTGGTTCGTGCCGCACGACGTGGCGGGGCTGATCGAGCGCATGGGCGGCGACGGCGCGTTCATAGCGAAGCTCGATTCGCTGTTCCAGGCAGATACGGCGCTGGTCGGGCAGCACGCGTCGGTGGACATCTCCGGCATGATCGGCCAGTACGCGCACGGCAACGAGCCCAGCCATCACATCGCCTACCTGTACAGCTATGCGGGCGCGCCGGGCCGCACGGCCGAGCAGGTCCGGCAGATCCTCACCACGCTCTACGACGATTCATCCGCAGGGCTGTCGGGCAACGAGGACTGCGGGCAAATGTCCGCGTGGTACGTGCTGAGCGCGCTCGGCTTCTACCCCGTCGATCCGGTGGGCGGCGTGTATGTGCTGGGCACGCCGCTGTTCGAGCGTGCGGAGATCGCGGTCGGGCCGCGCCGCTCGTTCCGCATCTTCGCGCCGGGGGTCTCGGATGAAGCGAAGTACATCCGCGGGGCCATGCTCAATGGCAGGCCGCTGCAGCGGAGCTGGATCAGCCACGAGGAGATCGTGGCGGGCGGCACGCTGATGCTGCTGATGGGCAAGACGCCCAGTCCGACGTGGGGTGTGAGCCCGGAGGACAGGCCGCCATCGGCCGCGGGTGGCGCGCGCGAGTGATCGGGTCATAGACCACGCCAGGATTTCGGACAGCGTATTTCAGTGCCATCGCGACAGCGATAGGGGTCGGAAACATGTGCACGGCGATCGCGACGTCGGTCTCTTTCTCCTCCCAGCGCAGGACTGTGCCCGGCCTCTGCTTGAATTGGCCCAAGTGCACCCTGACGCCCTGATCCTCCAATGCGCGAATCAGTGTCTTGTGGCGATCGACCCCTCCCGGGCTGCGTGCTTCCATGTGATAGGCGAACGCCGTGAAGTAGTGCACCTCGCCGATTTCCCAGGTGCGCGGCAGGGAACAGTCATGGAGAATCGTTCTACAAAGGGAACAAACAGCACATGAGATCACTGGTTCAGAGAAGACGGTCTCGGAACGTCCGGTACCATGGCTGCTTGTTACCAGCGGCTGCTGCAGCGGGACGGAAGCCGCGCGCGGCGGGCGCTTGACAGACGCGGCGGGTTCGTACATAGTCATCGAACAATCTCGTACCGTGGTCATTTGCCGCCGCTTGCCGCCACGTAAAACAAGGTGCTAAAGAGCGAATCGCCCGGCGGCACGGACCGACCGGGCTCTTTTTGTTGGCTGATACGAGCGGAACGGAACGCACTGATGGGTCACATCGCCCGGTTCGCCACCATGTACATGTGCATGGGCATTACGGCTCTCCCGCGCGGAGAGGCGGGCGGTTGCGTGCGTGGCCGGCAGCCATGACGCGCTAGCGAGACAGAGACTCGCAACCAGCACCCGGTCCTCTCCGACGAGGGGACCGGGTTTTTCTTTTTCAGTCGCCAGGAACGCGGCGCAGGTCGGGGACGCCGCTCGAGCGGGAGGAAGCAGAGCATGAGCACGGCAGCAGCAGAGACGCGGTCGTACGGGCTGGGCACGCGGGCGGTGCACGCGGCGCAGGAGCGGCCGGACCCGGCCACGAACGCGCGCGCGGTGCCGATCTACGCCACGTCGTCGTACGTGTTCGACAGTCCAGAGCACGCGGCCGCGCTGTTCGGGCTGCGCGAGCCGGGCAACATCTACACGCGGATGATGAACCCGACCACGGACGTGTTCGAGCGGCGGGTGGCTGACCTGGAGGGCGGGGTGGCCGCGGTGGCGACGGCGAGCGGCCAGGCGGCGGAGCTGCTGGCGCTGCTCAACCTGGCGCAGGCGGGCGACAACATCGTGGCGACCTCGTCGCTCTACGGCGGCACCTGGGCGCTGCTCGGTCACACGCTGCCGCGGCTGGGCCTCCGCACGCGCTTCGAGGACAACGCGGCGGAGGT
>VEPF01000110.1:0-2231 GCA_012027055.1 Gemmatimonadota bacterium
TTCCCATTCCCCTTTCCCCAGCAGTATTTCCAACCGTTCCCCGGGGACCGCTATCTAAGTTCTCGGACGCGCAACCAGGGCAAGCGGAGTGGCGACACTGGCTCAGGACATCACCACGACGCTCGCGGCCGATCCCGACGCCGAGGATTCGCGGCTGGCGCAGGCCGGCGACGCCGGAGCGTTCGAGCGGATCTACCGCCGTCACGCGGCGCGGATCCACTCCCTGGCGAGGCGGCTGGTCGGTCCGGATGAGGCCGATGAGGCGACGCAGGATGCGTTCGTGCGGGCCTGGGAGAAGCTCGCACTGTTCCGTGGCGATGCGCTCTTCGGCACCTGGCTCTACCGGTTGGCGATCAACGTCATGCTCGGCCGGCGGGGCAGCACGGCGAAGCGGGATGAGCGGTTTGGCGGCGGGGATCCGGCCGTGCTCCCGCTCTCGGGCCGGCGGGACCGGGTCGACCTGCGGATGGACTTCGAGCGTGCCGTGGAGGAGCTCCCGACCGGAGCGCGACAGGTGTTCGTGCTGCACGACGTGGAAGGCTTTACGCACGAAGAGATCGCGCAGCAGCTGGCCGTGTCCGTGGGTACGTCGAAATCGCAGCTGCACCGCGCGCGCATGACCTTGAGGCAGTACCTGGGATGAGGAACGAGACCATGTACGATCCGTGGACGGATCGGCTTTCCGAGCACCTCGATGGCGAGCTGGACGCGGCCGCGGCGGCCGCGCTCGCCCGGCACCTGGAGCAGTGCGCGGAGTGTCGCGACACGCTGGCTGAGCTGCAGCAGGTCCGGTCGCGCGTCCGCGACCTGGCCGACACCCGGCCGGCCGCGGACCTCTGGCCGGCCATCGCCGCGCGCCTGGCCGCTCCCGCCCAGGTGATCCCGCTGACGGCGCGCCGCCCGCGCCGCTGGCACGTGAGCTTCAGCCTGCCCCAGCTCGCGGCCGCAGCCGCGGTGCTGATGGTGCTCTCCGGCGGCGGCGTGTGGGTGGCCGTGCGCGCGGGTGCGGACCGGCCGGTTGCGGCCGCTCCCGGGCTGGCCCCCGCGCGGCAGCCCGTGCGGCTGGCCAGCACCGGTGACCAGGGCTACGACCGGGCGATCTCCGCTCTGCAGGGCGCGCTCCGCCAGAGCGAAGCGCCCCTGGACAGCAGCACGGTGGCCGTGCTCAGGCAGAGCCTGGCCACCATCGATGCGGCCATAGCCGATGCCCGGGCCGCGCTCGCGCAGGACCCGTCGAACCCGTTCCTGTATCGGCATCTTGACGGCGCCATGAAGAAGAAAGTCGATATCCTGCAGCGCGCGGTATCCGCGCGCCGGGCTGCAAGCTGAGGAGTCTGGAGCCATGACCAACATCATCATGATCGGCGCGCTCGCGCTCGCCGCCCAGCAGACCGACACCACCTTCGCGGTCCGCCCCAACGGCAGCGTGGCCGTGGAGAACTTCGCGGGCAGCGTGAAGGTCACCGGCTGGGACCGGCCCCAGCTCCGCGTGGTGGGCCGCAATTCCAGCCGCAACGGCCTGGAGATCAACACGGTCGGCTCCCGGGTGGAGATCCAGCCCACCGGCATGCACGGGCTCGGCCGGGCGGACATGGAGCTCACCGTTCCGCGCGGCTTCGCGGTCTCCATCCAGGGCGTCAACACGCCCATCGACGTACAGGGCGTGGATGGCGACCTGGCGCTGGAAACCGTGAACGGTGACGTGCTCGTGCGCGGCGGCAAGAGTCTCATCCAGGCGGAATCCGTGCAGGGCGTGGTGGACATCGAGAACGCCAGCGGGCGCATCACGGCCAGCTCCATGAACCGGGGCGTGCGCATCCGGAATTCTGCCGGCGAGTTCCACGTCGAGGCGGTGAACGGGCCCGTGCTGCTCTACGGCATCGATGCCCACCGGGTGGACGCGCAGACCGTGAACGGGCCGGTCGAATACGATGGCAAGATCTATCCGGACGGCGTATACAGCCTGGCCAGCCACAACGGCCGGATCGCGATCGCCATCCCCGAGGATGCGGGCGCGCGCGTCAGCGTCTACACCTTCAACGGCCAGGTCAACTCTTCCTTCCCGGTGGAGATCGGTGGTGAGCAGCGGACCGGCACGATCGGCCGCGCGGCGCGCGTGCCGAGGCCGTCGCGCCGGGGTGACATCCCCGAGCCGCCGCCGCCGCCGGAGCCGCACCGGGGCCGCTACACCTTCACCATCGGGAGTGGTGGGGCCACCATCGTACTGGAGT
>VEPF01000110.1:2241-3169 GCA_012027055.1 Gemmatimonadota bacterium
GAACTGGAGTCCTTCAGCGGGTCCATCGAGCTGGTGCGCGCCGGCGAGCTGAGCCGCCGGAACCCGGACCGGAGCGAACGCTGAAGGTGTCCACTGTCGGAAAGGCAAGTCACATGCGCAAGCACACACTGATCGTGGCGGCCCTGGCGCTCATGCCTGCCGCGCTGTCGGGACAGGAACCCTGGTCCTGGACGGGCGCGGTCTCGCCGGGCAAGTCCATCGAGATCAAGGGCGTCAACGGCGACATCTCGGCCGCGTTCGCGAGCGGCACCCAGGTGCGCCTCTCCGCGCGGAAAACCGCGCGTCGGAGCGACGTCGAATCGGTCAAGCTGGAGGTCGTGGAGCTCACGCCGGCGGGGTCGCCATCTGCGCGGTCTATCCCACACCCGCCGGCCAGCCGGAAAACGAATGTCAGCCCGGTGACGGCGGCCGCAACAGCGTGCGGAACAACGACGTCACCGTGGACTTCACCGTGGCGGTGCCGAGCGGCGTGAAGCTGGCGGCGGGCACGGTCAACGGCCGCATCGAGGGCACGGCGCTGCAGAGCGATGTCGCAGCCCGCACCGTGAACGGCGGCATCGAGGTGGCCACCAGCGGCGTCACCACCGCGCACACCGTCAATGGTTCCGTCGCGGTCACGGTCGGCCGCAGCGACTGGCAGAACGATCTCGAGATCGAGACGGTCAACGGCGGCATCAGCCTGGGCGTGCGCGGCGACCTGAACGCGGAGCTGACCGCGAGCACGGTGAATGGCGGCATCGAGACCGACTTCCCGCTCATCGTGCAGGGCCGCTTCGGGCCCAGGCGCCTGACCGGCCGGATCGGCAGCGGCGGCCGGGAGCTGGTGCTCAAGACCGTGAACGGCAGCATCGCCATCCGCAAGCTGTGACGTACGGCTGCAAGCGAACGGGCCGCGGGGGGGGGGGGG
>VEPF01000110.1:3179-6110 GCA_012027055.1 Gemmatimonadota bacterium
CCCGCCCCCCCCCCCCCGCGGCCCGTTCCCGCTTCCGCCCGCTTCAGTCCCGCACGGCCCGAATCAGCGTCTCCATGTGTCCCAGGTAATGCTGCAGCGCCGCCCGGCCTGCGTCCGTGATCGCGTATTCGGTGCGCGGCACGCGCCCCTCGAAGCGCTTGTGGCAGGAGATGTAGCCCGCCTCCTCCAGCTTGCGCGCGTGCACGCTCAGGTTGCCGTCGGTGGTCTCCAGCAGGTCGCGCAGTTCGTTGAAGCTGAGAGCCTGGTTCACCGCGAGCGAGCTGACGATCGCCAGCCGCACGCGCTCGTGGATCAGTCGGTCCACGTCCAGCGCGGCGGCGGCGCCCTCGGCGCGCACCCCGGTCAGGCGGCGCCGCTCCGGGACCAACCGTTCGCGCCGCTCGCGCCGCACCTGCTCTCTGCTCACCACTCCCTCCTGACGCATCCCGCGTCTCCTCGCGCTCACGCGTGAGGCAGGACCAATGCGATCGCGCGCCGCGGCACGATGCGACTCCAATGCCGCCGCGCACCATCCGACGCGAATGATTTCCGAGTCCTGCCGGTAGGCCGAAGGTCGGAGAATGGCGAGCGCACGCGGGCGCGTCAAGAACACCCGCACCCGATGGCCCGGCTTGCGGACAACGTTCGGGGGCGGAGCGCCGGCTGTTACAGAAAATCCCGCAACGAAACCGAACTGGGCCCTTGCGAATACGCGCGCGCCATGCTACCGCGCCGCGGCGTAAACCTCCCGGCAGAACGTCACCGTCACCGCGTTGAAGAGCGCGAACTGCGCGCGCGGCAGCACGTGCGTGCCGCCCGGCACGCGCGCCAGGCGCGCCTGCGGCAGCCGTCGCACCAGTACCTCGACGAACTGTGGATCGATCACCGGATCGCGGGTGCCGACCAGCACCAGGGCGGGACAGAGCAACGCGCTGAGCTTCGGCAGCGGCCGGTCCTGGCCGTAGCGCAGCCAGGTCCCGACGTACGCGACCGGCGACGTGCGCAGGTAATCCGAGAGCACGCGGAGCACCACGGGGAAGGAAGCGAGCATGGCTTCGCGCACCAGCGCCCAGGCCTGGCGGGGCAACCGCCGGCGTCCCGGCGTGCCGGTGGGGCCCACCAGGACCACGGCGCGCGTTCGTTCCGGCGCCTGGACGGCCAGGTCGATCGCGACCTGTGCGCCCACCGAGTGACCGATCCAGATGGCATGCTCGATGCCGAGCGTCTGCGCGAACGCCAGCACGAACTCGCTCGTCTCCGCCACGTACTGTCCGCGCGGCGCGCGTCGCGTGCTACCGAATCCCGGCAGGTCCGGCACCACCAGCCGAAGCCCGGCGGCTGCGAACGCGGCGAAGCTGCGGTCGTAGAACCGGCCGGAAAGCCCCAGGCCGGGCACCACCACCACCGCCGGTCCGCTTCCCGCCTCCCGGTACGTGACCCGTCGCCCTGCGATGAGGATTCGGTGTCTGGTCATTGGTCGTCACTGGCATCGCGCGCATGCGGACGCCGCGCCATCCCGACCACCCGGGTCCGCGCAGCCTCCCTGCTTGCGTATGTCCGTACCGCGCGGGGGCCGTCCCCGTGGAGTTCGCAATCGACCGGGCGCATGCCAGGCGCCGGACGACGCACGGTACCGAGGCCGTCCGGCGCTCGCCAGCCCCCGCCTCTCCACACCGTTACGAGCACGCTCCGACAAGGGTTTCCCCGTCGCTCACCCCCGGTTAGATTCTCCAGCCGTTACCGGCATTCCGCAGCTGCCTTTCCGCCGTCGGATTTGCCCGTTGTGGGGTCCCGAAGGAGGTGTGCCTTTTGACGCGTAAACGTCGTCCGAAACCCCGGCCCGTGGCGCCGCAATCCGTCATGGAGCGCGCCCGCGACGAGCTCTTCAGTGCGATTCGGCAGTGCGGCGTGATCGGAGCACCGGAAGCAGATCAGATCGCCTGGATGGACGAGACTCTGGACTACATGAAGCAGCGTCACCCCGGCCTCAGCGGCACGGAGGTCGAGCAGCTGCGCATTGCCGGCTTGCGGTTCACCCAGCCCGTCATCCCGCACGGGCGCGAGCACACCGCCCTCTCCGGCCAGGACGCGAACGCGGCATAGTCCGGCGCGCGCGGTGCCCTGCGCCCGCTCGGGGTGCCGCGGACCTGCCGCCGGTTTCTGCGACGGGATTGCCGCGTGCGCCTCGCTGCGCATCCGCGCGCGCCCGGGCCGGTCCTGCACGTCATCTGGTTGTTGGTAATTCAGCTTCCCAGCACTATACTCTCCCGATTCCGTGAGGACGCCGTCCGCACGCCGCCCTGACCGACGTGCCCAGTGCCGCAACGAGCTTGACGTCGAGACCATGACCCGCGGCATACACCCGGGAGGTACGCATGGCCGCCAAGGCCGCGAAAGCAGCGAATAAGGGGCGTAAGACGGCCTCACTGCGTCCGGCGACCCGCGGCCAGAAGGCAGCGGTCAAGAAGCCGGCGCCGCCGCAGGGTTCGAAAGCGGCGAGCCGGGGACGCTCCGCGTCGCCGGCGGTGAAAAGCACTGGCAAGAAGGGTGCAGCGAAGCAGGCAGTGGCAAGGAACGCACCGACCAGGAAGCCTGGCGCCGGCAAGACGGCACCGGCCCGTAAGCAGGCGGCGCGGCCCGCGCCCGCGCGCAAAGCGCCCGCCAAGAAAACGGCCCCGAAGGCCGCAGCCCGCAAGGCGGCCGAGAAGAAACCGGTCCGGAAGACACCCGCCCGGAAGACCGCGGCTCGGAAGCCTGCCCCGAAAGCTCCGGCCCGGAAACCGGTGGCGAAGAAGGCGCCGGCCCGCCCGGCCGCCAAGCAGGCCCCGGCCCGCAAGCCCTCGCCCAAACCGGCGGCGAAAGCGCCCGCGAAAGCGCCGGCCAGGCCGGTCGCCAGGAAGCCGCTGGCACCTGCCGGCGCCGCTGCGATAG
>VEPF01000012.1 GCA_012027055.1 Gemmatimonadota bacterium
CGACGGCTTCCGCGATCTGGCGGCGGGCTTCCGCGGGAACGCTCGGCACTACCTCATCCTGGTTCCAGCTCCCACCGATCGTGATCCGGCAGCCCTCGCTGTACAGCACCCGCACGCGCTCGCCCGCGCGCTCCCGGATGCCGTCCAGCACCGTCACCTCGAGCTTCGGCACGCCACTGTAGCCGCCCAGCAGCGTCCGGTGCGCGTTCGGCCCGATCACCGCGATGGTCTGCAGCTGCTCCGCATCCAGTGGCAGCAGCCCGCCCTCGTTCTGCAGCAGCGTGATGGCGTCCTGCGCGGCCTCGCGCGCCAGCGGCCGGTGCGCCTCGCTGCCGACGACCTCTTCGGCACGCGCCGGATCGACGTACGGGTCGTCGAACAACCCCAGCTTGAACTTCCAGAAGAGCATCGGCGCCACCAGCTCGTCCAGCTCGGACTCCTGCAGCACCCCCTCGCGTACGAGCTCGACGAGATGGCGATAACAGTCCGGCTCCGGCAGCTCGATGTTCACGCCCGCACGTACCGCCAGCGCGCACGCCTCGCGCGCATCCGCCGCCACGAAATGGCCGTGCGTGTCCGGCCGGTAACCCAGCTCCCAGATCGCGTAATAATCGGAAACCACGAAGCCCTCGAAGCCCATCTCGCCCCGCAGCACGTCCCGCAGCAGCCAGCGGTTCGCGTGCGAGGGCACCCCGTCGATCTCGTTGTACGAGGCCATCAGGCTGATCGCGCCGGCTTCGCTGATCGCGGCCCGGAACGGCGGGAAGAAGACGTCGCGCAGCACCCGCTCCGAGATGTCCGCGGGGCCGCAGTTCATGCCCCCCTCCGGCTGGCCGTGGCCGGTCATGTGCTTGAGCGTGGCAATCAGGCGATCCTTGTCCCGAAACTCCCGGTCGCCCTGGAACCCGCGCACCGCGGCCACCCCCAACCGCGCGGCCAGGTGCGGGTCCTCGCCAAACGTTTCTTCGACCCGGCCCCAGCGCGGATCTCGCGCCACGTCCACTACCGGCGTCAGCGCCTGGTGCGCCCCCCGCGCCCGTGCCTCCAGCGCCGTCAGCTCGTAGAGCGCCTCGACCAGCTGCGGATCGAAAGTCGAGGCCAGCGCGATCGGCTGCGGAAATGACGTCGCCTCGCGCGCCGCGTGGCCGTGCAGGCACTCCTCGTGGAAGATCACCGGAATGCCCAGCCGGCTTTCTTCGATGAAGAAGCGCTGGATGGCGTTGGTCAGCTCGGCCGTCTCCCGCGGGCTCCGGCCGCCCGCGGCATCACTGGGGCGGCCCACCTGGCCCCGGCCGTGCCCGGCGGCGAAGGCGGCCCGCGCCTTCGCCGCGTCGAAACGGCCCTCGGCGTCCACCAGCATGTCCGCCTTCAGGTTCCAGACGCAGACCATCTGCGCGGCCTTTTCCTCCAGCGACATGCGATTGAGCAGGTCCGTGACCCGCTCCGCGACCGGAACTGACGGATCCCGGTACGGCTGCGTCGCGTTTGCTTCTGGCATGGTCAGTCGGTGCGCGGGCGATGGGGCGCAACGCGTGAGGCGTCGCCCGTCGTCCGCATGAGGAAGGGGAAACGGTCCGCGCGGCAGGACCGGCCTGGCCGCCCGGGCCGCCGGGCTGCGGTGAGGAGTACGTGCGCGAACCGGAGCGGTGTCGCCACTCGACCTCAGGGTAACCGAGGCCACGCCCTGGCCGTTGTAGTCGTGTGGTACGGAGCGTTATCCAGATACATATAATGATAAGATGACTCGCCGCAAGATGAGCCGCCAGGGTGGTTTGGCGCGTTGCGTCCGGGCCGGGGGAAGTCGATCTGCCGGTAGCTGTGCGCCATCGCGGGTGACATGGCGACGGCCGGTCAGGTATCGGTAATTTGGGTGGATTCGTCTGGCGCTCCCAGCCGACCGGCCTACGTACTCCAGGAGGACCCGATGTCGCGCGGCAGCCCCGTTTCCCTCCGGCGCTGGCAGCTCGGTATGCCGGTGGCAGGACTGGTCCTCATGCTCGCTCCCGCTCCCGCCCCGGCCCAGGAGCCGGTCCCGGCCAATGCCCCGTACCTGAACCCCGCTCTGCCTGTCGCGCAGCGGGTGCAGGACCTGGTCTCCCGCATGACGCTGGCGGAGAAAGTGTCGCAGCTGCGCGACCACGCCGCCGCCATTCCGCGGCTGCAGGTGCCCGACTACGTGTGGTGGAACGAGGCCGCGCACGGCGTGATGGGCGCCGGTTATGCCACGGTGTTTCCACAGGTGATCGCGCTGGGCGCCACGTGGGACCCGCGGCTGCTGCACGACATCGGCGCGGCCGTGTCCACGGAAGGCCGGGCCAAGTACCACCAGGCCATCCGCGAGAACAACCACGACTGGTTTTACGGCCTGACGTTCTGGGCGCCCAACATCAACATCTTCCGCGATCCCCGCTGGGGCCGCGGCCAGGAGACCTACGGCGAGGACCCGTTCCTCACCGGGCGCACGGCGGTCGCGTACGTGACCGGCATGCAGGGCGACGACCCGAAGTACCTGAAGGTGGTCTCCACACCCAAGCACTACGCTGTGCACAGCGGTCCGGAGCCCCTGCGTCACCAGTTCGATGTGGACGTGTCACCGTTCGACCTGGCGGACACGTACCTGCCCGCGTTCCGCGCGGCGGTGACGGAGGGACGCGCGCAGTCGGTCATGTGCGCCTACAACGCCATTGACGGCCTGCCCGCCTGCGCCAGTGCGCCGCTGTTACAGGATTTCCTGCGGCAGAGCTGGGGCTTCGACGGCTACGTCGTCTCCGATTGCGGCGCGGTATCGGACGTCACTACCGGGCACAAGTACGCGCCGGACGCCATGCATGCGGCGGTGGTGTCGCTCGAGGCGGGCACTGACCTGGAGTGCGGGTGGGGCGAGAGCGCGCCGTACGCCGCGCTGGGTCGCGCCGTGCAGGAGGGCCTGGTTGCCGAAGCCAAACTGGATGCCGCCCTGACGCGGCTGTTCACGGCGCGCTTCCGGCTCGGGATGTTCGATCCGCCCGAGTCGTACGCGTACGGCCGCATTCCTTTCTCAGCGAACAACTCGCCGGAGCACCGCGCGCTCGCGCTGGAGGCCGCGCGCAAGGCGATGGTGCTGCTCAAGAACGACGGCATCCTGCCACTGAGTGCCGGTGGGAAGCGGATCGCCGTGATCGGACCCACGGCGGAGCTGGTGCAGGCGCTGCAGGGCAACTACAACGGCACGCCGCTGGATCCGGTGTCGCCGGTGACCGGAATCAGCAAGCGCTTCGGCGCGGCCAACGTGACCTACGCGCAGGGCGCCATGCTCGCGGAGGGAATGGTCGTGCCCATCGCGCGCAGTGCGCTGCGGACGGCGAACTCCACGGGTCTGAAGGGCGAGTACTTCGCGAACGCGGAGCTGGCCGGCGAGCCGGTGGTCGTGCGCATCGATCCCGCCATCAACTTCAACTGGGACAAGGCCGTCCCCCTGCCCGGGCTCGAGCGCAACAATTTCTCTGTCCGCTGGACCGGCACGTTCACGCCGCCTGCCGCCGGCGACTTCCGCCTCGGAGCCCGGGTGCGCGGCGGCGGCCGCGGCGCGCAGCGCGAGCTGGTGCGGCTGTACCTGGACGGAAAGCTGCTGCTCGACAACAGCGTGCCATCAGGCGGCCCCTCGACGCCGCTCGACACGCTGGTCCGTTTCGCCGACACGCGCCCGCACGATGTCCGCGTGGAATACCGCAGTCACACCACCGCGGCGGGGATTGATCTGACCTGGCAGCCACCGCAGGGTGTGCTGCAGGCCGAGGCGCTTGCCGCGGCGAAGCAGGCCGACGTGGTCGTCGCGATCATGGGCATCTCGCCGCAACTCGAGGGCGAGGAGATGCGCGTGGACCTGCCGGGGTTCAGCGGTGGCGACCGCACCGACATCGTGCTGCCCTGGCCGCAGCACGAGCTGCTGGCCGCGCTGAAGGCCACGGGCAAGCCGGTCGTGCTGGTGCTGACCAGTGGCAGCGCACTCGCGGTAGACGATCGGCAGGCCAACGCCATCATTCAGGCCTGGTATCCCGGCGTCGAGGGCGGCACCGCCATCGCCGAGACGCGGGCCGGCGACAACAACCCGGGCGGCCGCCTGCCGCTCACGTTCTACGCCTCGGTGGACCAGCTGCCACCGTTCGAGGAGTACTCGATGGCCAATCGGACCTACCGGTACTTCACGGGCAAGCCGTGGCGAGGCTTCGGCTACGGCCTGAGCTACTCGAAGTTCGGCTACGCCGGCCTGAGCGTACCGGTGCAGGCGGTTACGGCCGGTGAGTCGGTGGTCGTGCAAGTGGACGTGAAGAACGTGAGCGCGCGGGCTGGCGATGAGGTGGTGGAGGTGTACCTGGCGCAGCCGAAGCAGGCGCGCACGCCACTCCGCACGCTCGCCGGCTTCGAGCGCGTCCACCTCGCGCCGGGCGAGACCCGGCACGTCAGCATCACGATCGATCCGCGCACCATTGGCCAGGTGAACGAGGCGGGCGAACGCGTGATCGTGCCCGGCAGCTACCAGGTGTTCGTGGGTGGCACGCAGCCCGGCGAGTCGGAGGATGGCGTGAGCGGCTCGTTCACCGTAAGCGGGCCGGCGAAGACGCTGCCGCGCTGAACGCGGCGGTACGCGACGTCCTCTCGGGAGACGACGTCGCTCGCGGCCGGATCACGGCGCCCCGACGCCTCGCTCGTCGGGGCGCTTCATTATGACCTGCGGCGTGACCGGCTGACTACGATCGCGTGCGGTCCTGGCGCACTACGAAGTACGGTTGGCCTGCCAGCTCCTCGCCAAGCCCGGGGTACTGCCAGGCCTGTCCGGACGGCTCCACGATCTCGAAGTAGTACTCGAGCGGGTACGGCGAGTCCGTGTACGCTGCCGACACCGTGGCGCGGTGCCGGGCCGCGGTGAGATTCATCTGCATCGCTACCCAGCGCTCAGCCTGCGTCAGGCGCCGGTAGTGCAGGGTGACAGCGGGTGCGCGCTCCCTGGCGTTCCCCAGCCGCAACTCGAGCTCTACCGGCTGCCCGCGCGCCAGGCTCACGGGCGGCGTGTGCGCGGCATCCGCAGTTGGCCGTGCGGGCGGTCCCAGCACTCGGCGGATCAGCTCGGCAACGCGAGCTGCCGGGACGCTGACGACTGCGGCCGCCGTAACCGCGTTGGCCGAGGCGGCCGCACGCTCCCTCGCGGTGATGCCCGCGGTCTCGCCCCGCTCCACCGCCGCAATGTCCCTGTCGATCGCGGCGAGCCGGTCTGACCAGTGCCCGCGCTGGTACCAGTCCGGACCGTAGGTCATGTCCTTGACGTAGACGCCCGCCGTGATCTCCGCGACCCGCGCGTACTCGGTCCTCGCCTGCCGGTACGCCTGCAGCGCCGCCGCGCGGAACTCCGCGTTGCCGGTACGGGCAAAGAGCGCGTACAGCGAGGCCGCGCGCAGCTTCCACGCGAAGAAGCGGCCCAGGCCGAGCTGCACGCGCGTGTCGATGTCCATGCGCCGGAACGCGGCGGCGTTCCGGTCGGCGACGGCGCGCGCCCTGGAGAGGCTCGTCTCGGCCTCCGTTGCGAGCGTCTCCAGCCACCGGGCCACTTCCGCAGGCGAGTACTTGCCGCTGACGCGATTCGCGAGCAGCTCGCCGGCGAACTCCTCGGCGGTCGAGAAGATCTGCGGGTCGAGCGGGCTCACCGTGCCGAAGCGGCGAGGCGCGGGCGAGTCCCAGTCGTAAGGCGGGGCCGGCGGCGACGGCTCCGCGATCGGCATGTTCACGTACATCTCGGCCCAGAACAGGTTGTTCGCCGCCGAGGGCAGGTGCGCGGTGGTGAGCAGCGGCAGGATGCGGCTGGCGCGCGCGAGGGCAACGCCCGCGTGCTCTGCAGCGGGCCCGTATTCGGCCGCGAGCCGGCGAGTGCGCGCATCGGGCCTGGCATCCGGATCATACAGGGCGGGACCCCAGGTGGCGTACGTGAGCCGGTACTTCTCGAAATCCGGCCCCGGCGCGCGGAGCGCAGCATCGAGGTAGCCATCACGGCCGCCGGGCAGGCCCGATCCCTTCCGTCCCTTGAAC
>VEPF01000477.1 GCA_012027055.1 Gemmatimonadota bacterium
CCGTGCCCGCGGGCAGCAGGACGTCGAGGATGAGCAGATCGGGCCGCGCGGCTTCCGCGAGGGCCAGCCCATCGACGGCGTTGTAGGCGGAGATCACATGGTGCCCCTCGCGCTCGAGCAGGAGCCGGAGGATCTCGACGAGGTCCCGGTCGTCATCGACCACCAGGATGCGCGCGGGACCGTATGCGCCTGCCTCACCCGGGTCCGAAGGGTTCATTTGCCAGCCTCCTGCAGGTGGGTCCGGCCCTGCGCCAGCTCTGCGAGAGTCTCCTGCCGATACGCTTCGGGCGCAACTTGCTTGGGCACCAGCCCCATGGCCACCGCGACGCCGTAAAGGATCGCTTCCGGGCGGGGCGGGCAACCCGGTATGTAGTAATCTACCGGCACCACCTGGTCTGCGCCCCCCATGGTGGCGTAGCTGTCGAACCAGGCGCCGCCTCCTGCCGCGCAGGAGCCGCACGCGATCACCAGGCGCGGCCGGGGCACGGCATCGATGAGCCGCTTGAGCGCGGGCGCCACCTGCCGGGTGACCGGTCCGCTGATCAGGATGACGTCCGCGTGGCGGGGGGACCCCACCAGCCGGATCCCGAAGCGCTCGGCGTCGTAGTAGGGCGTGAGCACGTTGATGGCTTCGATGTCGCAACCATTGCACGCGCCGGCGTTCGCGTGGTACACCCAGAGCGAGCGGGGGAACACCTTCCGGCAGAGGTCCTTCAGCAGTCTCATCCTCAACCTCCCACCGTTGCGATCAGGACCGCGGCCCGATCGAGGAGACCGTGCGCGAGGCCGGGAGCGATGCCCAGCAGCAGGCACACGGCCGCGAGCACCACCATGGGCACCCAGAGGGCGACCGGCACCTCGCGGCTGGCGAGCAGGGCCGGGTCGGGCGAGGCCGGTGCGGCCCAGAAGACGCGCATGGCGGGCCGCACGAAGGCGACCAGGGTGACCAGGCTGGTGAACACGGCGATGCCCACCGCCCACCACAGCCCGCTGTCCGCGAGCGCGAGGTACACGGTGAGCTTGCTCATGAAGCCATTGAAGGGCGGGAACCCGGCGATGGCGAGCGCGCCGATGATGAAGCAGGCCGAGGTCACGGGCATCCGACTGGCCAGTCCGCCCAGGCTGCTGACCCGGCGGATGCCGGTGGCATAGATGACCGCGCCGGCCGCCATGAAGAGCAGCGCCTTGATGAGCGCGTGGTTGAGCAGGTGGAAGAGCCCGCCGAACGCGCCCAGGTACGTGCCCACCGCGACGCCGGCCAGCACGTACCCCATCTGGCTGACGGAGGAGTACGCGAGCAGCCGCTTCAGGTCGTCCTGCACCAGGGCCATGACCGCGCCGAGGAGCATGCTGAAGGAGCCGAGCGCGACCAGGAACACGGTGAGCAGGGGCAGTGCCGGGAAGAAGATGCTGACGGTGCGGGCGAGCGCGTACAGCGCGACGTTGATCATCACCCCGGAGAGCAGCACGCTCACGGGCGTGGGGGCTTCCGCGTGGGCATCCGGCAGCCAGGGATGGAAGGGCGCGAGCCCGGCCTTCATGCCGAACCCGACGATCAGGAGCGAGACGCCGACCAGGGCGGAGCGGGCGGGGATGAGGGACGCGACTTCCCGCACGCGGCTGATCAGCAGGGGCTGCGCCCCGTGCAGCTGTCCGGTGGCCGCGCCCGCGGCGTAGATGACCACGCAACCGAAGAGCGCGAAGGTGATGCCGACGGTGAGCAGCATCAGGTACTTGTAGCCCGCCTCGAGTCCGCGCCGGTCCCAGTAGAAGGCCACCAGCAGGCCGGAAGTGAGGGTCGTCGCCTCCACGGCCACGTAGAGCATGACGATGTTGTTGGTGACCGCGGCCCAGCTCATGGTGCCGAGGAACCACACCAGCAGCGCGTAGAAGATGGCGATGCGCCGCTCCGCCCGACCGACGCCGACGCGGTCGAGCAGCGGCTGGTGCTCCAGGTACGTGGCCGAGTACAGGGTGGCGAGCAGGCCGACGCCGCCGATCACCAGCATGACCAGCGCCGAGAGCGCATCCACGCGCAGCTCATCCCGCCAGGCGGTCAGCACCACGCCCGGCAAGGTCGATCCGGGCAGGAGGCCGCGCACGGTCAGCCAGGCCATCCACCCGGCCAGCACCGCGACCGCGAGCGCGGTGAGCAGCGCGATGGCGCGGCAGAACCCGTGGTGCCGCCGCCCGCCCGCCAGGATCACGAACCCCGCCACGATCGGCAGCAGGAACACCGTCGGCGGCAGCAGAGACGGCATGCCGGCCGCGGGGGCAACCGCCGCTGCCTGGATGCTCACCATTGCAGCTCCTTCAGGCGCAGGGTGTCGGTGGTACCGAACTCCCGGTAGACGCCTTCGATCACGTAGAGCAGGAGGAAGACCGTCACGACCACCTCCGAGGCGACCCCGAACAGCGCGGTCTCGGACAGGTCGGGGGCGAGGCTCACCAGGCTCAGGTGCACGCCATTCTCCAGCAGGCACAGCCCGATCACCGTCTTGATCGCGTCGCGCCGGGTGAGCAGTGCGTACAACCCGAGCACGAACACGGTGGCGGCGACCGCGAGGTTGGTGCGGAAGGTTTCCTCGCGGGCCAGGCCGCAGGGCGCGAGCAGCTCGACGAGGGTGTGCGTCAGGCGGAAGAAGCCCAGGATGAGCGCCGCGGCCACGACCACGGCCGGCCCGAAGCCCACCAGCGGCCGCACTTCGACGGGCTGAGTCCGGTCGATGAAGCGGAACAGGAAATACGGGATCAGGATCGCCTTGGTCAGCAGGGCCGTGGCAGCCCACCAATAGAGGGACGGATTGACCCGCGCGAAGCTGGTGAGCAGCGCCACGATCAGCAGCGCCTGCGCGGCGTAGGCCGTGGCCGCGAAGCGGAGCCGACGGGTCTCGACCGCCAGTACCGAGGTGATCACCAGGGTCATGCTGAGCGTGCGGATCAGCTCGACCGGGAGATCGGCAGTGCTCATGCGGCACCTCCCGCGGCGGGGGCAGCCGGCGCCAATGTGCGCGCGCCACCGTTCCCGCCCGGCCGGGCCGGCTGGAGCGCGCCGGCGCGCGCGTGGTGGTCGTCGTGGCGGAAGCCGGTGACCGGCAGCCGTTCGTGCAGGGTCGCGGGGAAGCAGCGGCCGCAGCGCTGGCACGGACCCATGAACACGTCCAGCGTGAGCACCATGTCCGCGGGCAGGTTGGTGGCGGTCTCGTACTGCGGGCTCATGGTGATGGCGCCCTCGGGGCAGACCTGCTCGCAGCGCCCGCAGTAGGTGCAGCGGGCCCAGTGGAATTCGACCACCCGGTTCAGCTGATCGCGGTCACGCAGCAGGATCACGCCCGCGGGACAGACCGCGGCACAGCCGCCGCAGCCGAAGCACAGGGCGGGATCGACGGCGATCTTGCCGCGGAATCCGGGGGCCGGATCGTGCGGCTCGAAGGGATAGCGGAGCGTGACCCGCCCGGCCCTGAGGCAGATGATCGCTTCGCGCAGCTTGCTCAGAAGCACGAGCCACCTCCTACATGCCGATGACGGCGAAGGCCAGCGCGGCCAGGGATGACACGCCCACGCGCAGGTAGTAGCCCATGGCCTGCTCCACCTTGAGGCGGGGGTTCACCACGTCCACGACCGCGACCAGCACCAGCACGACGAACGCCTTGACCAGGGTGAGCAGCAGGTCGGGCAGCAGGCTGCCGAAGCGCGGCCACGGGATGAACAGCTCGACCAGGAGCAGCGCGAAGACCAGCTGCTTGGCCCAGAGCACCAGCCGGAACAACGCGAGCCGCGGCCCACTCTGCTCCACCAGCGGCCCGCCCATCACTTCCTGGTCCGCTTCCGCAATGTCGAACGGCAGCTTCCCGGCCTGGGCCTGGACGGCGAGGAAGAGCGCGATGCCGGCCATGATCATGCTGATGCTGGGTCCCTCGGTGGCGTTCCAGGCGGCGATGCCGGCGGCCGAGAGCGTGCCGGCCTTGAGCGCGCCCACCACCAGCGCCACCGCGACCACGGGCTCCACGGTGAGCAGCAGCATCATCTCGCGCGAGCCGCCCACGGAGGCGTACGGACTGCCGCTGGCCCAGGCAGTGAGCATGAGCAGCACGGTGCTGACCGCGGCCACGTACAGGATGCCGATGACATCGCCGGCGAACGCGAGCGGGGGTGCGCCACCCATGGGCACGAGGGTGGCGAGCAGGAGCACGGACCCGAGGGCGAGCGCGGGCGCGACCAGGTAGGCGAAGCCGCCGGCGGTACGCAGGTCTTCCTTGCCCAGGAGCTTAAGGGTGTCCAGGAACGGCTGGGTGATGGGTGGCCCGATGCGGGAATGCAGGGCCGCCTTCAGCTTGCGCAGGATCCCCTCGTAGAGGGGCGCGAGCACCAGCACCAGCAGGACGTTGAGCAGGGCCAGGGCGAGCACGCGACCGATCATGAGCGACCTCCCCGGCCACCGCCGAGGCCGGCGGCCCGCGCCAGCTGCTCGAGCTCCGCGCGCGAGTAGATGCGGCGGCTGCCGTCCCTGATGTCCACGGCTTCCACCCGTTCGGTGCAGGAGAAGCACGGGTCCAGGCTGCCGATGGTAATGGGCACATCGGCTATGGTCTGGCCCTGCACCATGGCGGGCACGGCCTGCAGGTTGGGGTACGTGGGAGCGCGCACGCGCCAGCGGTACGGCCGGTCGGCGCCGCCCGTGCGCACGTAGTGGATCGCCTCGCCGCGTGGGGCCTCGACCGCGGACACGCCCAGGCGGCCGTCCGGGATCTCCCCCACTTCCGCATGGATCGGTCCGGTCGGGAGTTGCGCGAGTGCCTCGCGCACCAGCCGGATCGAGTCCTCCAGCTCGTCGAGCCGCACCAGCACGCGCGCCCAGGTGTCGCCATCCGGCGGGGTGCAGAGCCGGGGCGGCAGCTCGGCGTAGGCGGCATACGGGTGATCGAGCCGGGCATCGATGCCCACTCCCGAAGCACGGGCGGGCGGTCCGACCACGCAGACCTCCTGGGCCCACTCGTGGGTGAGCGGACCCACTCCCTTGGCGCGGGCGTGGAGCGTGGTGTCACCGGCGATCGCGGCGCGCACCGCCGCGACCTCCTTCGCCACCTCGCCGACCACGGCCAGGATGCGCGGGACCTGGTCGGCGCCGATGTCGCGGCGCACGCCGCCCACGGTGTTCATGCCGTAGGTCTTGCGGTTGCCGCTGATCTCCTCGGTCAGCCACATCACCGGCTCGCGGATGCGCCAGGTCTGCATGAGCACGGTATCGAAGCCCAGGATGTGGCCGGCAATGCCGAGCCAGAGCAGGTGCGAGTGGATGCGCTCCAGCTCGAGCATGAGCGTGCGGATGTAGCGGGCGCGCGCGGGCACCTCGAGCCCGATAGCCTTCTCGGTCGCCTGGCAATAGGCGGTGGAGTGAATGAAGCCGCAGATGCCGCAGATCCGCTCCGCGAGGAACGGGATGCGGTCCCAGGTGAGCACGCTGTCGCCCAGCTTCTCGATGCCGCGGTGGTTGTAGAAGCCGCGATAGTCGCAGCCCACCACCTGCTCGCCCTCGACGAAGATGCGGACGCGCGCGGGCTCCTCGAGCACCGGGAAGAACGGGCCGAGCGGTACCACGCTGGCCCCCTCGGGCGCGGGCCGCGGCTCGGGCGCGAAGCCCTCGACCGACGGCGGGCGGTAGTTGTACGGGAAGTCGCGGCGCAGCGGGTGCATGCCGTCCGGCCAGTCGTCCGGCAGGATCAGGCGGCGGGGATCGGGGTGTCCCTCCGGGTGCACGCCGATCAGGTCCTGGAACTCCTGCTCGGCCCACGCCGCGCCCGCGATCACGGGCGTGATCGAATCGATGCGCGGGTCGCCCTCCGAGACGGCGCAGTCGAGCGCCAGGAAGAGGTGCTCCGGGTCCAGCGAGAACAGGTGGACGATGCCGAAGCCAGCGTGCAGCGGGCGGTTGTCGGTGCCCACCGTGACCAGGAACCGGCCGCCCAACTCGTGCCGCAGCAGCCGCGCGACCTCCCGCACGTGCGCGG